>JAEORV010000043.1 GCA_016840695.1 Promethearchaeota archaeon | reverse complement strand
TTAAAGATACAATTGTAAAGATCTCCCCTCTAACATCGATAATACCCACTACGTGTTTCCCCGATAATGGAACTGGAACTATCACCATGTCTGGAACTTGAATTTCCTTAACTTCACTCATCTCAAGAAGGTATCTTTCAGCCGATACCTTAAACTCAACGAGCGTATAATAACTAACAGATTTTGTCTCTACCATTTGAAAATTTACCTCATCATTTTAAGTCATATATTTTTTTTGAGCATGATACCTTTCCATATTAATTGCCTTTCTGATTCATCACTTTTGTATTCTGAAAAAAATCCTGGTTGCTTTACAATTGAAACTTGTCCACCTTCTGAATTCTGATAGATATAATCTAAAATATCTTCCATGTTGGTGAAATTAAATCCTGCCAAGTTTAATTCCGTGTTCTCAACAACTAACATGTCCACGCCATTAAACGGACAACTATCGTCAATTAGCTCAACCCAGAGTTCGGGGGTTATTTCTTCCTTATCGAGTTTAAAGGGTTGGTCAAGGGGAATATTTCGGTACGTCTTGTTTGCAGCAACTATAACGCGATCAGGCTTTATTTTCTGTTCTTTCACAAATTTTATTACTTCAGTTAACGCATTTTTATAATTTTTCAGTTCTAAGATATCAACGCAAGTAAAGAAGATCGTTTTCTTTTCTAGTGTTTCTACAACTAAATCAACTCCCTGCTTAATATCTCCTACCATATTAACCTGAATCTTTTTAACATCAATAAATCTACTATATTTTAAAAATTGGTACAATCGCCATTTAATCGCCGTTTTATCGTTTATTTCCTTGCTAATAAAAACTTGATACATCAACTTAAGTTGATCAAGGCTTAATTTCGATAAATCAGCATTAGTA
Source organism: Promethearchaeota archaeon (assembly GCA_016840695.1). Taxonomy (GTDB): domain Archaea; phylum Asgardarchaeota; class Lokiarchaeia; order Sigyniarchaeales; family SOKP01; genus FT1-020. Next base: position 7,680 of record JAEORV010000043.1, on the reverse strand, counting down.
CCACTATTTTTACCCAACTCAACTAATCCTTTTTTTGACTTAGAACTCTTTCCTTCTATTTCTTCTAAAACCTTTGGGAGTTCGTCTTTTGAAAATATTGGCGAGATATATTCAACTAGATATAACAAACGCTTCTTCGACGTGTCCTGCAACAAGTTAAGATATTGAACATCCATTATTTTTTCACCATCCATACTTAAATTTGTTAACTATAGAAAAATGATTCCAATTCTGAAAATTGAATCTCTTTTCCTGTTATGTTCTTTAAATAATACATTATTTCTTTTTCATCGAAAGGTAAAATACTATCCACATTAAACATGATTGTATTCGTGCTTTCTTCATTGTTCTTAGATACTTTATTTTCTAAATTTGAAGAAATTAACTGGAATGATTGTGGAAAAGTATCCGTTATTTCCAGATTGTCTAATTTCACGTTAGATCTGTTTTTCACATGAACGACTATGGCAAACTCATCGTGTGTTCTTCCTGGGAATATTTCCTTTCCAATCGACACTTTACGGCGCTTATGAGCTATTTTTACTGAAGGTGCCTCTTCATCTTTCGATAAAACATCTTTCTTGACATATAAGACTTTCAGATCTGCTTGATCTGAGTATTTAAAATCGTGTAAGTCTGCTTGATCCCTATATTTAGAATAGAATGATTTCACTTCGAGAGGAAATCTATAATCTTTTTTATTATCTGGAGATACGGCATTGAATGAATAACTTAATTCCAAGAAATCGTTAGATCCAATAACGCTTTTCAGTTTTTTCGTATTGTTTAATTCTATCACATGTGGTTTAGTAGAATCTTCATCTGGTGGTATGATTCTCAATTCAAAATTATCAGATTTAACTTCTCCTGCAGAATTTTTAAATTTATATTCAGATATCTTATTTATAGGGAGGAAATCTTCTGGGATTGTCTCTTTCAAGAGAAATCCTTGTAGCGGTATTGTACCCATGTTATCCACGCGTAATGAGACATTTATCTTTGAGCTTTCAAATGATTTGATTTCTTTCTCTGAGATGTCTTTCTTGATCTGAAGACCAACAATATTGAAAACTTCGTCATTCACGTGTATGACTACATCAGTATTTTTCTGAAAAGTGTGAGTTACAGAATATTCAAGTTTTCTTGAAAATTTAGGCTCATTATCATCTTGTATTTCCCAGGATTCAGAAGCATAAGTATTACCTGGAAGAACCAGAGTTTCTTTATCTTTTAAATCCATGTCCAGGTATTTGGTAGACTGAGCTTTATCACTTACTATTATTGAGTTAATTTTAATAGGAAAGCTACACCTATTCTTGAACACTAAGGAGCATCGCCAATTATCGGGAGACTCGTCGATTTCTATTTTGTTAATAGCGTGCATGGCGTGAGAGTATGCCGAAAAGTCCTCTAAGATTATCCCTGAAATCGCTCGATCCTTTATTGTATATGTTAAATCAATGTGCCCTGTTCGAATGTTTTCTTTAACCATGGGTTTTATTTTCCCAGTAATAGAGATTGCTGCTTTTTGGCCAGGATCTAAAGATTGAATGACCCAATCCAACGTGTTCCTGCTGAATTTGATGTTTTTATTATATTCAGTATCAATTCTTAAATCGTAAAAGCTTTTTGAGAGCGCTTTTTTTAAATTAATGTTCTTGATCGATGAATTCGATACATTTTCTAACTTTATCGTGATTCGGAGATTATTTTCCTTTCCATACATTAAGAAATAATTCTTTTTATTACCTCCTGAATCAGTATCTCTAAAACCTTCCATCTCATCACTTAAAAATTCAATTTCCTCGGAAAATTTCAGTGATTCTGGTAACTCGTCTAAATTAGTAATGTTATATTTAATATTCCTACTCGTCTTGGGTTCAAAAATGCCTAAATTCATCTTGGTTTCAGAATCTAGACTATTATATTGGGTACCTGAGAGGTGAATTTGCGTATCCCATATTCGATCCTTGCTTGAATTGTTATAAATTGAAATATTACCGTATCCTTCCATGCTTTTTATTTCTCCATCTTGGAGATATTGATAATTCAAGACCTCATCGTTTTCAAGAAGAATTTCTGAAGCTTGTTTTATTGAGGTGAGAGCTTCAACTTTGGTCGTTTTAATTTCTCCCTCCTTTATTAATTCTCCCACGTGCTTTATCGGGATTCCTATAAAGTTTGGCCCTTGCTTTATCTTCAGTTCCGCATGATTAATTTCTTTAAATCCCATTCTATCTTTTCCTCTTTTCTATCTATTCTTCATGTAAATTATAATATTATTGTTGTATTTGACTTAATTTTGAAAATCTCTTCTCTTCCAAGGCAGTGTCAATTATGCTCAAAACATCCAATATCAAGCAAATTGAACCATCTGACATGATTGTAGATCCCAAAATATCGTAAAAATTTGAATAATTAAACTTGAAAGGTTTAACCACGACATTCATCTGCTGGAGGATTTCATCTGCAACGAACATCATGGATGTTTCCTCGTCCTTTTTTATCCAGATTGCTATTCTTGAAGGAGACCTTCCGTCATCCTGGAAATTTAAGTGGTCATCCAAATGGATAACAGGAATTAAATCAGAATCTAATTTATAATACTGTTCCTCTCCGATGTGTTCTACCGAAGCAGGATTAAAGAGAAATATTTGCTTGATGTTTTCAGTTGGAATCGCAAATAAATCGCTTGAAACCTTAATTAATTGCGCGTTTAATATGGCCCTCGTGAATGGTACCATCAAGGTAATTTTCGTTCCTTGATCCTTTTCTGAATGAATTGTAAAGTTGCCGCCTAACTCTTTGATTTTTTCTGCTACAATTGCCATTCCCATTCCCCTACCAGAAATTTGATCAGCTCCAGAGAGCGTTGAAAATCCAGGCATCAACATGAATCGATTAAGCTCCTCTTCATCTAATTTTTCTGCTTCTTCAGCGGTATAATATTCCTTTTCGACTATTTTTTCCTTGATTTTTTCGTAATTTATTCCTTGACCATCATCCGTGACTACAATATAAATTAAACCAGCTCTTCTTGACGTGGTAAGCTTCAATGTCCCTGTTTCGTCTTTATTCTTTTTCTTTCTTTCTTGAGGTGTTTCAAGACCGTGATATATAGCATTTCTTAATATGTGAATTAAGGGAGAATTAATTTCCTCTAAGATCTTTCTATCAATCTCGACATTCGTGCCTTCTAAAATTATTTGTGCTTTCTTACCCACTTCTTTGGCCACGTCGCGAACGAGTCTCCTGTATTTCCTAAATGTAGATTCAACTCTCACTAACTTGAGGTTAAATATGATTTCTTGTATTTCCATGAATGGTTTATCCATTTCATCAAATAATCTATTAGTTTCTTGATCTCCTTGTTCTTTTAAATGTTGGTTAATATGATTTTTTATAACCACTAACTCTCCAAAAAAATTCATTAATTCTTCTAACACATCTATATCGACCTTAACCCTAGTGATCTTATCTGTATCGTCTCTAAAAGTTTCTACAACTCTCGAAACGCTTTTTTCATCTCCAACTTCAACAGAAGATCCTGGCTTCTTCTTAGCAGGCTTTGGCTTTGCACTTACTTTCTTTGGTTTTTCTGCCTTATCAAACCATTTCTTAACCACGTCCGCATGAAATTTCTCAACTTCCGCATTAGTCATTGGCGTAATGACCTTATTTTCAATTTCCAAGATCTCGTCAATGATTTTCAAGATTTCCGCATTGTTCTTCTGGCTCATGTAATAAAGCTCGAAATCGATTTTAAACTCACCTTCTTCTAATAACTGTGGCTCTGGTTCACTGAAAAAAATCTCCCCTACATCGTTTAAAGCTCTAAAAATGATAAACAACCTTACTTTTTTGAACACGCAAGTTGGTTGTAGGCGAATATATATCTTGTAAAACAAGTTCTTTTTATCCGCTAAACTCTTTTGAAGTTGATCCGCTGAAACGGGTTGAATCATTGAAACTTCAACTGGCTTTTCGCTTTCAAACTCTTCAAAACTCTCTTTTATCACGTTCAAAAATTGCTCGTCAATATCAGTAAAATCTCCGCTTTTCACTCTTTTTAAAATCGAACGAAGAAGATCGAGGCTGTCAAATAATAATTTCATGAAATCTTCTTGCTTTTCTTCCTCAATAGAGACTTCCTTTGACTTATCCAACAAAGTTTCAAAATAATGGCAAAACTTCGAAGCCTTATCCAAACCTGCCATTGCCGTCAATCCTTTTAAGGTGTGAAAGGCAAAATATAATTCCTGTTTTGGTTGGGAATTATTCGGATCGTCCTCTAATTTAAAAATCTCATCTTCTACTTTTTGAATAAGATCTTCCGTTTCGCTTATGAAAAGCTTTAAATCATCCTTAGATATTGACACGCTCGATCACCATTGTGTTGGCTATTTATAGGTTTATTTTATCCTTATTTTTTTAAGATTCGGTCCAAGACCTCTAAGATTTGATCTGTTTTAAAGGGTTTTTGAATGAAATCTTTCGCTCCTTTTTTCGCAGCTTCAAGGACTAGCGCTTCTTGTCCTAATGCAGATACTACAACAATTAAAGCTTTTGGATCGATTTTCAAAATCTCTTCAATCGTTTCAATACCGCCTTTTTCCGGCATGACTAAATCCATTGTAACCATATCTGGCTTTAATTCTTTATATAATTCTATGCCCTTATTTCCATTAGGCGCTTCTCCCACGACTTCAACGAAACCTGTTTTAGACATTATATTCTTCAAGATATTTCTTGTAAACTGCGCATCATCACATATCAGGACCCTTTTCTTCTCTTCCTTGCTCATAATATCACTTCCGGTTATTTTTAACTTCCTTTTTTAGTTTTTATTTTTTTAGTTTTTTCATGACAATTCTTTCTGAATTTTAACTTGTTCAGCTTCAGTCAGGATTTTATCTACATTAAGTAAAATTCTTGGCCTATCCTTGAATTTAATGACGCCTTCTATGAATTCCATGCTAATGCTAGTTTCAAAAATAGGACTTAACTCAACGAGTTCGTTACTCTTAATGTGAGATATGTTGATGATTCGATCGACCAACAATCCCGTATTGACATTATTAATATTTACAATAACTAGGTATTTCTCATCAGATTGTTCTTCTTCCTCCTCAACGTCCTCTTTAGACTTGTACGACATGTATTTATGAAGCTCTAGTTTTTTACTTAGATTAATAACGTAAATAATATCGCCTCTGTAATTATAGATCCCTTCAACAAATTCAAAAGTCTGAGGTAATCTCCTTATCTGACCTTTTTGAATGATCTCTCTTGCGTGAAGCAAGTCGATCGCAAATTGCTCGCCTTCTACTTCAAATATGATTACGGATATCGTACCTTTTTCAGTTTCACTTTCTTTTAACATGTTTTTTCCCTCATTTCTTATATCAATAAATATTCACTTACTATTTCCTCAAATTGACCAAATTGAGCTATATCTCCATCAAAATGTTCGAGTCTTTTTCCATATCTCCTTATGAACTCCTCAGCAATAATATACATGTACCTTTGGAGTAATGGGCTTGCTCTCTCGATTAAATACGCAATTATTACTTTCTTTTCCGTGATCGTGTAAAATGATTGGTTCCCAAAGTTAATTTCCCTTAATTTCCCCCCGCTTTCCTTTCCAATGACGAATTGAGAAAATGAAAATAAGGCAGAGATAAACCCTCCAATTTGGACTTCACCTTCCTGGATGTCTTTCCTAATTCCCATTACCTTTGTATAAAGCGGGCACCCGGCGTAATCTACGATAAATATCCCAACAACGCCACTTGCTTGAGGAATTTTAATCGTCTGTTCACAAATTTCAACTAAATCTTCTATTGAAGCGTCTGAATTATAATCGTTAATGAGATGCTTTGAATGCATGTATAACTTTGGATAGATGTGAACACTCTCTTTTGCGTCAATGTAAATAATGATTATTATCTCGTCCGTGCTCGTTTTGAAATAATTGATAAACGCTGTAAATTCCTCTAACGGAAAGAAAGACTTTCCCTCCCTCTTCTCTATTATCTCGTCCTTATACAACTCAAATATGTTTTGAATGAGCGAGATCCCAATTCCTTTCTGTAGTAATACTTCGAAACGGTTCTCCGAACCAACCAACGAAAGTTTCACTAATCCAGCTCCCAAAATGTCCAAACTTTTGTAGCTATCTACTTTCGGGTTTTTCATATCTATCATCGATTATTCACGTTTATGTGATTAGAATCCTTGACTAAGAATTCTTGCATAGACTTGCTGCTTTTCATGCTCGTGACCATGCGTCTTTAACGATATAACTACATTCGACAAAAAATTTAAGGCCAAAGTTCAGTATTGCATGCGTTTACATGCCTTTATTTTTTGTACAGAAATGTAATTATTACCTATTTTTCTTATCGACTCTATAGTTTTACTTTATAACATAATCATAGAATTGTTATTTAAAATTTTAGTTTAAGATAACATTTGATAAGATAACAAAGAACAACAACGATCTTTTAAACGTGTTTTTTTAATTTTGTTTTGAAATATGATAATAAAAACACTTATAAAATTAAAGTAATATCAGAATAGGTATCGTTTTAATAAATTTTAAATAACAAAGTTTAGATCGTATTTATAGTCATGACTACATGAAATCGTGGTCAATTTAATAAAATGTAATAGTGAAGCTCGAATATGTCTCAATCTGAATCCAGTCAAGATAACAATCAAGAAGTGCTTATAGTTTGCCCAAAATGCAGGCAAAACAAGCAATTAAGCGTTCCAAAAAAAATAATCAATCAAAGCAAGCAATTAACGACGGTTTCCATCCCATCAGGATTGTGTTGCGAACATGGCTTTCAAGCGTTTATTGATAAACAGTTTAAGGTCAGGGGGTATCAACAAGTAGATTTTGACTTCTCCAAAGTAGAATTTCTCGAAGAAAAAGAGGAAGAAAAAGTCCTAATTCCCGAATTACAAGACATCATTAAAGTATTGCGCAATTGCGTGGACGACAAGGAAATTCTTGGAAGCGCCCTATTTAGCATTGATGGAACGATAATATACTCTTCTCTTTCGACCGATACTTTGTTTAACACCATTCGCGAGTTTGAAGTCAGGAAGGAAGAAAAACTCGTTGAACTCAGGAGAATTTACTTGGTACTCGAAAACGACCAAATGGTCTGCTCCAAATTCATGGACATTCACACTGAGAAATATATATTGACTTTAATCTTTTCCCGAAAGGTTAAATTAGGAATGGGTAATCTCCTTCTCAGACAGACCGAAAAACAAGTATTGGATCTTACGGCATGATAAAATAGTTCTAGGAGGATTTGAATTATTTTATATGAGGATTTTTTACAATAAAAGATTTATTAAAAAATTTACTTTTATGTAAAAATATAAATTAAACCTAGTTATAAATATATAATATAGAAATAAATACAAGTCAAAAAATGTGGAAGCGTTAATTATTTACTTTAATTATTTCTTCATGAATTTCTATCAAATTAGTTTTTCCTATATTATTAATCTAATAAGGTAAAATCATTGTCTCTTACCCAATTACAGGATATTCCGCTAAAAAATGTTGTTTTTTTGGTAGGTCCCCCTGGAGCAGGCAAATCAACATTCTGCGAACAAGTAATTTTACAGAATTTAACAATTGATAAGCCAATAATATAT
>JAEORV010000042.1 GCA_016840695.1 Promethearchaeota archaeon | reverse complement strand
AATTATGTCGGGTTGCCGACCATAAAAAATATAAGAAAAAAAAATAAATACTTAGATACTCGTCAAAAAAAAAAATAAAACGAAGAATTTTTTACGATTCTTCTTTAGGAATTTCTTGTAACTTTTCCTTTGGTATTTCTAACTCTTTTCCCGCGGGATTCATGGCGTCTCCAGCTATATCAGGGAGTTTTTTAGGATTTTTTTTAGAGATGGTTCCAAGGGCTTTCTTTTGAGCTTTTACTTTAACTACTCTATTACTTACAAATCCCGTAGAGGCGAGACCTATACAAAGCCCACCTACTCCAATAGCTGCGCCTTGAATCACACCCCCCAATGAAATTGCATCTATTGGGAGAGCCATTAATTCAGCAGCTAAGAATGGCATTACATTATAACGGAAATTTTCTAACCATGGGCAGATTATTTCAACCGCATGATCGTCGATACCGTTAGCAGCTTTTAGCTCTTCAACAACATCAGAGTCTGGATCGGCACACGCTTCGTACCATTTGGCAAGACCTGCTTTTGTTACCAATGAATACTCACTTTCTTCGTCCCATAAAGCGCGACACGAATCGATTGACATTTCAGTTGGAATTGGTACACCTGGTTCAAATCCGTATATCGTACCAGTGCTCAATGGAAGAGCATATCCAGGATCAGGAACTAGACTTCCATTTGCCCATTGTTGGTAAAGATAAAATTCACCTATCTCTTCGATTGTCCTTAATCCAGCAATTTCAGGTTTCAATTCATCAACAATATACACCTTTTCTGGAAGTTCTAAACCTATAAGTTGCACGATAAAATCAAAAAGTCCTTGTGGAATGTTTTTTAAAACAATTTCAAGATCGATTCCATCTAACAATACATCTATCATAATGCCTTCTAAATATAACTTGCAATAATCATAGATATCTTCAATTTGATTCCATGTACAATCATATTTCGAAGTCATTTGGAATTTTAAATCATCGGTTGTAGCTCCCTCAAAAAGAGCTAACCAATCTGTCATCCCTGAACCCATATCAACGTCGGTAATTAATCCTGGAACCTCATCATCACCATATAGTATCATTTCTTGAGCTAATGGCGAATAAGTATGCTCCTCATCGAAAAAATTAGCAATCCCCTCTACAGTAAATAGATCGATATAGGCGTATAATCCAGGAAATATTAAAATACCAAAAAGATATATCTCTGGTATTCCTAGGAGAAGATCCACATGAAACTCAGCATCCTCATCGTTAAAGAATTGTTCGGGAGGTAATGCTGCCTCTGTTATGGGTATTCCTTCGAATTCCATCACAAGATCGGTTAAACTTGCGTTTACCAAGTATGTCATGAATGTGTGAACTACCATCTGATCGATCATTGGTCCTGCCTCGGTGCGGACACCTAAGAGTCCGTCAGCAACGGAATCATAAACCATATCGGCTATCATGTCATTTACGAAGATTCCTCCGGGAATGGCGACACCGCCGAAAACTAGAGTTACAATACTTGCAACTGCAATTTTCTTACTCATACAAAAAACCAATTTTTTTTGACATTTTTTATAAATAAACCCAATGAATTGGATTTGTAATTAAACATTTGAGGGAATCATATTTAAGTTTTATAGATAAATATGATCTTATTTATTTACGTACGTATTGAGAACAGATAATTGAAATACTATAGTTAAAGAGTACTATTGCATTTTCTATAGGTTATTTTAATTTCTAATATTCATATAATTTATTATCACATTAACATTTGAAGAGAAAAAAAATGAATTACAAGTTTAAAACAATCAAATTTGAACTAAAAGATAACGGTATAGGAATTCTGTCGTTAAATAGACCAGACGATTTAAATTCAATGTCGCTTCAATTAATAGAAGATCTACACGAAATCTTGGACCATTTAATGAATAACTTAGATTGTAGAGTACTAATATTGAGAGCTGAAGGACGAGTTTTTTGTGCGGGATTAGACTTAAAAGAAATGCCCCTTATATCTAAAAAGAAATTACCCGAAGAGTTTAGAAAATATTCCCACATGAATGTTTCAGAAGTCGTAAAGAGGCAAATGTACTATCAATATAGGATCTCCAATGCTCTTAAAAAAATGCGTAAAATTCCACAACCGATCATAGCTCTTATACAAGGAGCTGCAACAGGAGGTGGATTTGCCTTAACATTAGCAGCAGACATACGGATCGCAAGTCAAGAAGCTAAATTTAATAACGCTTTTATTAAAATCGGATTATCTGGTTCGGATGTGGGGACTAGTTATTTTCTCCCACGTCTTATCGGCATGTCAAGGGCCATAGAAATATTATATACCGGTCGTTTTTTTAACTCTAGTGAAGCTGAAAAAATCGGTTTCCTCCTAGAAATAGTAGAAAAAGATAAGTTATTTGAAAGGGCGCTTGAATTAGCAAGCGAATTTTTAACAAAGAGCCCCTTAGGATTAAGAATGACCAAAGAAGCCATTAATCTTTCGATGAATGCACCAAGTATAGAAACGCTTACTGAATTAGAAAATCGAGCGCAAATCATATGTGGTACTTCTAAAGATGCAGTAGAGGGTGGACAAGCATTTTTCTCTAAAAGAGAACCAAAATATCCTTTAAGGTAGAGGTGATTAAGAACGGAATTTGAAACGATAAAATGGGAACTCCGAGATGATGGAATAGGAATTCTGTCGTTAAATAGACCAGATAATTTAAATTCAATGTCATTTCAGATGATTGAGGATTTACATGAAATCCTTGACCATTTAATGATTAATCTTGATTGCCGTGTTGTCATATTGCGAGGTGAAGGAAGATTATTTTCAGCCGGATTGGATATAAAGGAAGCTCCCCTTTCACAGAAAAGAAAAATACCAGAAGAATATAAAAATAAGTTCTTCTTCTTAGACGCCCCAGAAGTGATAAAGAGAAAAATATACGCCCAGTCCCGAGTAGGGCAAATAATCACGAAAATGCGAAAAATTAGTCAACCAATAATCGGATTAATTCACGGTGCTGCTTCAGGTGCGGGATTTGCGTTTATAATGGCGTCAGATATGCGTATAGCCAGCAAAAATGCGAAATTTAATAATGCTTTTATAAAACTTGGATTTTCAGGATCAGATATGGGAAGTTCATATTTCTTGCCACGGCAAATTGGAATGTCTCGAGCAGCAGAAATTTTATATACGGGAAGATTTTTTGATGCTGAAGAAGCAGAACAGATTGGATTTGTAGTAAAGGTTGTTAAGGAAGAAGAACTATTAGATGCTGGAATTGAATTAGCAAGTTCATTGTTGACCAAGAGCCCGTTAGGTTTACGTATGACAAAGGAAGCAATTAACTTTACAATGGACGCACCAAGTCTAGAAACTCTAATACAAATTGAGAATCGAACACAAATGTTATGTAGCGTTTCAAAGGATGTCATGGAAGGTATTCAAGCTTTTTTTGAAAAAAGAAATCCACAATATGAGAGGTGATTAAATATGGATTTTAAAACTATAAAATGGGCATTAAGAGAAAATGGAATGGGAATTCTTACATTAAATAGACCTGAACGATTAAATGCTGTATCATTTCAAATGGTGGAGGAATTGCACGAATTAGCAGATCATTTGATGGTAAATTTAGATTGTCGGGTGCTTATTATTAAGGCTGAAGGGAGAGTTTTCTCAGCGGGAACAGATTTGAAAGACGGGACATTGTTAGGTTTAAGAAAGACATATGAAGAATATAAACAATATTACTACTTGAACGCTCCTGAAGCAATTAAAAAAAGAACATATTATCAATGGCGAATTAGCCACTTTTACATCAAAATGCGCAAGATATCGCAACCGATAATATGTCTCGTACAAGGCCCCGCTGCTGGAGCAGGATATAGCATTGCTTTAGCTTCTGACGTGCGAATTGCGAGTCCGAAGGCAACCTTTATTAACGCTGTCATTAACCTTGGACTTCCAGGCGTGGACGTTGGAAATAGTTACTTCCTCCCTAGATTAATTGGATTATCCAGAGCTACTGCTTTATTATACAGCGGTAAACCTTTAGAGGCAGAGAAAGCCCTTCGATACGGATTAATCTCGAGAATTGTCGACGAAGAAAAGTTGTTGGACGCCGGAATAGAACTTGCCGAATCGTTCTTGCTGAAAAGTCCTTTGGGCCTGAGAATGACAAAAGAAGCTATTAATTTTTCAATGGATTCGCCGAGTATAGAAACGATCATACAATTGGAAAATCGAAGCATATTAGTCTGTTCTTCTTCAAAAGATATAAATGAAGGATCTTCTGCATTTCTACAAAAGAGAACGCCTAAATATGATTTGCGGTAGACGAACAAATTAAATAAAAAGGAAAAAATTAAGTGTATTTCTTATAAAGTCCTTCGATGAAGTCGTCTGCCTCTTTCATGGATTTTTTACCACCATAAGCAAAAAGCGCACATTCATCTTCTAAATCAAACATCTTTTTTGCATATCTTTTACCCATTATTGTGAGCATTACTTTTCCCATAAACAAGAACTCTTTTTGACATTTTGCGATTTGTTTTCCAAGTGCCATTGTCTCTTCGTCAATCTTGTCAAATGGAACGATTTTTGACATGAAATTAATGTTCTTCAATTCTTGTACTCCTACTTTTTCAGATGTAAGGAGTAAATGTTTTGCATAACTAAATCCAAACGCCATTAATGTCAAAATAGTGGCACCAGTTTGAGGAAATGCTGAAATCTCAATTTCAGGAAGTTTTAAATATAATTCTTCTTTTGGACGATCGGCAAATATCCTTAAATCTGCGGCCATTATTAACAGCACTCCATCTCCAACGGCTATGCCTTTAACTTGAACAATTACTGTTTTTTTCATAAAAAGAATTGTTTCATTTACTTTCCTTCCCCATTCAATGATACTTTTCATTTCTTCGCGAGAACCCATTACGGCTTTTAAATCGTAACCCGCCGAGAAAAATTTATCACTTGCGCTCTTAATTATGATACATCTAACACTTTCATCTTGATCTGCTCTAATTAAGCTATCGTGCATTTGTTTTAGCATTGGATAATTAAATGCATTAGCCTTTGCTGGTCGATTTAGCGTGATTGTGGCGATTTTACCTTTAGCTTCGTATAAAATTAATTCTTCTTCGCTCATGTTATTCCTTTCTCAATTGTTTTTTAAATAAAGATTTATTTATGTATTAAGACCTTAAATGAAACAATCATAAAAAATGTAAATGAAAAAAAATGGTAAAGATACGCGAAAAATTGCATTATAATCCCTCTAATTATTCTTGTAGCCATCATTCCGGTTATAGTAAATGTCAAAATTATATGTTTTATCATTGAAAGAGAAAAAGTAGGTTAAAATGGGTTTTTACTATTATGCGAAAAATAGCCATAATTAATGGTGCAAGAACTCCAATTGGAAAATTTGGAGGTAAATTTAGAGATATCCCTGCTGTCGAATTAGGGAGTATTGCTATCAAGGCAGCAATAAAGAGATCTGGTATTAAACCAGAAATGATTGAAGATGTCATCCTAGGGGTAATTCATCAAGAAGGAATGGGAAATCATCCAGCAAGAATTGCTTCCTTAAAAGCTGGAATCCCCTATGATGCTAGTGCTTTAACTGTTAACAATATATGCTCATCTGGAATGAAAGCAATTGAAATTGCGGCACGACAAATTGCCATGGGCGAAAATGACATCGTAATTGCAGGTGGTATGGAAAGCAACAGTCAATGTCCCTACATGTTAATGAATGCTCGATGGGGATATAGATTATCGTCAGACGAAATAGTTGACGCATTATTTTATGATGGTTTTACTGATACACATGGAGTATATGGCGGATATAAGCATGTAGGTGAAACTGCAGAAAATATTTTAGAAAATTCTGAAAAAATATGCAACAAGCATGATTTACCGTTAATCAACTTAACTTTTGAAGAAATTAACGAATTCGCTTTAAGAAGTCATCAAAATTACTTTAGAGCTAAAAATAATGGCTTTTTTAACGAAATAACTCCAGTAGAAATTATAAAAAAAAAGGATAAGGTAATTATTTCCGATGATGAGAGTCCAAGATCCGATATTACTTTGGACAAATTGAATCAGTTAAAACCTGTTTTTCGAAAAGGAGGTTTTGTTACAGCTGGAAATACACCAAACCTTAACGATGGGGCAGCAGCGATAATTATGATGTCAGAAGAAAACGCCAAGGAGCTTAATCTAAAACCAATGGGATTCTGGATTAATTCCGCCCCGGGTAATGTTGAACCCAAATTCATGGGGTTGGGCCCTATAGTTGCTATAAGAAGATTATTAGAAAAAACAAATCTCAATATTGAAGAAATTGATATTTTTGAGATAAATGAAGCTCAAGCTCAACAAGTTCTATTTTGTATAAAAGGTTTAGGAATTGATAAATCAAAAGTAAATGTAAATGGTGGAGCAATCGCTCTAGGACATCCACCTGGGATGACAGGAGCACGCTTAATTTTAACCGCACTTTACGAATTGAAACGTAGAAAAGCGAGATATGCAATTTGCTCTCAATGTGCTGGCGGGGGAACAGGTATGGCTACGCTTATAGAAAATTCTTGTACGGGCTAAGCTTTTCTTTAATAAAAAATATATATGTTAAAAATAAAAAGAAAACATAGAAGCAAAAAGACCTTATCTTCTTGAGACTAGGTTTACAGATCTTCTTAATAGAACAATTAAATATGGAATTATTGATTATAAATTGGCAAAAATAAAAAAAAAATTTAGATTTATTTTCATCGTATAATTTCTTCGTCTTTCCTTTCATCAGATATAACTTCAGGTTCATCTCTATGGATCTCTTCGTAGATTGTTTGGATTTCAGCAGTTTCTTCATCTGGGATTTCTTCTTCGGCAATTTCAACCCTTTTTTGTACCATTCCTATTTTTTCTTCTGGTTTTGCTTCATCCTTAGTTGTAACAGCATAAAGCTTAGGTTCAGGATTTATCAAGGTACCTAATAGAGCGAAAGAGACCATCATTGGAAGAACTAAGGAATAAAGAGTGATCTGTATAAAGAGTGCAATAGGAGTTGCTAAACTAATGCTTTCGTAGAGGACTGGATTAACTAATGGATCAATTAGCTCGCTTGGAAGCAAAGGACCGTTTATCGAAATGATAACTAAATACAAGATATACGAAATAAGGAGGCTAATTAGGGTTGAGATTAATCCTTTTTTCGTACTACGCGTAAGAACCCCGATAAAAAATCCTGTTACCGCCCAAATAAGGAAACATATCCAGTATCCGTTGCCTAGAAACGGTAATTCCAGCATCACATTAAACGAATTGAAAACGGTCATTGCAAATATTAATCCCAAATCACCATTAACAGCTGTGCTTAATGTCGGTTGATATGTTAATTGAAAGATTCCCATGAAAATCCATGGAAGAATAACTCCTAAGACTATAGCGATTAAAGTAGAACGGTTTGATTTTAGTACTTGAGCTAGACCTGCTTTATTTTTTGTACTCATTTGATCACCTTCGTTTTTTCTCCATGTTTGGTTTTGATATTTTACCATTTAAAGTCCTGCGTTTAATAATTTCCTTCTTAATGACTTTATATGAAATCAACGCAAGAGGGACATAACCCATCATGAGCGAGAGCGAAAAGGTATATTGATAGATTTCTTGCGGTGCTTTTGGAGATGTTGGTCCTGACATCGTCGATCCACCTAGAATAGAGACTAACTTATCATAGTAAAGCGGTAGTCCGAAACCTTCGAGAAGCCAAAGAGCAGCTGTCATGTGATTGTTAGTTGAATTTGCTGTGGCGCATAAATCTAGGAAATTCCATATACTTGTTCGAGCCGTGTTTGGAGCCCAGTCGGTTGGGGCTATTATATCTTCATATACGATAGGTGGGAGAGCTGAAGGTCCTTGAAATACATTAGAAAGAAACCAGCTAATGCTCCCAGCACCGACTGTATTCGTTAACTCGTATAGATCGGTAAAGTCTTGATGAAGTTCATACATTCTTGGTGTATATACACTGATATAATCTATAACAATGTCAACGTCCTCAGCGTCACCTTGAGCTGTCACGGAAAAAGTAAAATTTGTGGGGTATATCCCATCTGCCGCATCAGGAACCGGCCCAGTTATAGAATTTGTCAAGTTGATTATTCCTTGATACGCAGAAGCCGTAAAAATTGTGCCAGATCCACCATAATTTTGAAGTACATCAGCAATCTTAGCTGCAACCGTAATGTTATCATCGTTAGTGCCTATTGTATTTACGGCAATACCCGTCCACCCTGTTAGCGGTGTCCAATCTAGATCCTCTCCTCCGGTCATATTGATCCACACGAAATATGTCTCTCCTGGGGCACTGATTGTAAAATATGTCCTATTTAGATTGTTGTTCACATCTGCAACGCAAGTAATGTTAGTAGATTCTGCTATCCTTCCAGATGGATTGACATCTCTAGAATATGAAAATTTGATTTCTTGGATGGTATCGAAATTAAATCCCAGATCTACGGTAAAATCCGTTGAGTTTAGATATAATACGATTTCTTGGAAAGT
>JAEORV010000041.1 GCA_016840695.1 Promethearchaeota archaeon | reverse complement strand
ATTTCCGTATTTTATACTTTTTGGAAAACTAAAGTTTTTTATTGGGAAGTAATAATAAATAAATAATAATACGTTTTTTAACTTAGAAGATAAGTCAACTATTACATCTTAAAATTACAAGGAAAGTAGTGCTTAAAATGACTGATAAGGAAAGTATGAATAGAATAAAAGACTTTTTTAAGAGTTCGACGATCATTTCTGAAGAATTAAAAGAAGTATTGGATTACAAACCAGATACACTTATAGGAATAGATAAAATAAGCGCAGAAAGATTAGCAATTGCTAATATACGCTCAATTGGCGATCTTGCAAATTTATCGCCCGAGAATCCCCCAGAAATCAAGGAATTGCCCTTAGTAATTTTGATTAAATGGATAAAAATCGCAAAAGTGCTCGAAAGGGTCATTCTTGAACAAGTGAGAAAACAAAAGAAACTATTATTAATTGGTTTGGATAACGGAGGGAAAACATCGATCTTAGCAGTCATTCAAGATAGATTTTCGATCATAAAAGCATTATTACCAACGAAAGGCGTTCAGCGCGAAAAGTTGGATTTCTTCGGATATCCAATTATATCTTGGGACCTTGGAGGCCAAGTTCAATATCGTGAGAAGTATTATTTTAACAAGCCTGAATTGTTCTTCACCGAAGTTGATCTCGTGCTCTACGTAATTGACTCGCAAGACGACAAGAGATTTGACGAAGCAGCAGATTATTTCCGCCAATGCTTAAGCGCAATGAGCGAATTAGGCGAACATCCGCCAGTATTAGTCGTATTAAATAAAAGCGATCAAGACATTCGCAAGACGCTTCAATGGCAAAAGAACGTTACAGCAGTTAAAAATAAGATAGAAGATGTTGCGAGGGATTTTAAGGGGTTACATTTGGAATTTTGCGATACAACAATATTCCAGAAAGAAACCATCATGCAAATGTTCAGCACGGCGTTAAAGAAGGTTTCAGAAACTTCTGAAATAATCGAAAACATCCTCGAAGATTTTACAGACATAATAGAAGGACGAGCAACGAGCTTAATATCGATGGACGGTTTAATTTTCGGGAGCTTTACCAAAAATAACACGGACGAAATGCTGATCAACAACACGGCGTTATTGATGCAAACGCTTTCAAACTTCCACAGCTCTATAGGATTGATTCGAGAAAAAACCACAACGCTAGATTTCCCGCTGAACGGCTTTACGATTAGAGGAGAGAAATTATTCGAGTATTCTGATCTTCAGATACCGGTCTTTTTATGGCTACTTTCTGAAAATCCAGAACTTCTTTACGAGAAGATAGATTACTTCAAGGAACAGCTACTCCCATTAATTAACCTGTTCTTGTAAAATAGAACGATTTCTTTATTACTTTTTAATATGAGTTAGGTTTAATGTTTCTATTCCAATTCATCGTGAGCGAGTAACAGATATTTAGTGCTTTCGTCCATTAATTCAATGGCTTTATTTAATTTATCGACAATACCATCCAGACCATTATTTTTTGCAATATCACGCCATTTCAGGAATGATTCTTTGTGAGAATCGTTGTGATCTGCCCAATGCTTCAGTAATTTAGTAAGTTTTAAAATGTCCTTATTTTTTTTTTCCATTAAATCCCACTTTCCACATGGTTACAATAGTGAGTATATAACTTATAATTAGGAAAGGTAGAATAAATTAGTTTCTCATGCTCAACACGTCTTCTTGAGCTAAATACGCGAGAACCATGGATATGTTTTCATTATTTGAGGGACTACAGACGACAGCAATCCTTTTAATGCCATTTTCTCTTATACGAGGAAACCAGGAAGTTTCCCACCAATTTCGCATGTGTGGGGGAAGAATACTAAATTTGGACCTGTCTATCAAGCATTTATCAACGTCGTGGTCGCAAATGGTGTCGTATACTCTCTCTAAGGAGGTTTTATAGGTGTTTTCAGACACGAATTTTTTCCACGCGTATTCCAACAATTTCTTAGGACGGTTCAAGCGGATTATTATAGAATCGTCCTCATATACAATTTCCATTTTTTTAGGCTGAAATGTTTGTTCTCTTAAATAATGATATAATAAAAGATTTAAATATGTGATTAATAAATATATAATAAAGATTTCGGGTTTCACATAAAAGATTTGAAAATGTACAATATTTTCCTCAACTCAATAATTATTATAACAAAGTTTTTAAAAAAAAGAAGAGATTCATTTTTTTATGAAATTTATTGACTAAGATGTCGTAAAGGTCAAAAAAAGAGGTTATTGTGTATTAATTTCGTATTGTTAATATCTAAAATAAAAAAAATAAAAAAAGGATTAATAAAATTACTCCCTGCACAATCTCTTTAAAAGGGTTGGATCAATAATTTCCTTTGGTTTCCAACCTTTTTCTTTCAAGAATGCTTGAATACCGTCCTTCATGCTAATTGGAATGTCCGCTTCGACACGAATGAATTTTTCCAAATCGTTTGGAAACTCTACGCCTTTGTATTTTCTTTCCAAGTCAATCCAGTGAGATAACTTGATCATTCTTCCTTTAGAGTTATCAGCAGGTCTTAAGCACATTTTTGCACATAAACAAATCGCTTGTTCTATGCTCTCAGCAGTAGTTAACAAGTGTTCCGGACCAGGTCCTATTAAATGGTCGCCAGTTCCATCTCTTGCGTTAAATACTTTCCATGCATCCTCTTCATAAGATTTTCCAAGGTACATTCGTCTATATTCAGCAGAATGCGGTCCACAGATTGCAGGAATACCCATACCATTACAACTACTCGCAATGCTCGCAGCTTTCTGCGACATAGCACCCCAAGCAATTCCACACGCACCTACTCGGTTCAGTATATAGTCCGAAATTTCTTCGTAATTACCTCGCAATGGTCGTCGTGCAAAAATATTCGCAACTTTAATCGCAGCACCGTTGATATGAGGGTTTGATACGCATGAGCCGACATTAACTAGTCCACCGCGATCAAAAGAACCGGGATATCTATCGTAGAGGGTTTGTCCATTCTCGTCCTTTACAAGCCCTATATCCATCGCTCCACAACCAGATACGACGACAATGTAATTCCTTCTACAGAACTCTTCGGCCATTATGTATAATTCTTGGATCTCTTTAGCGTAATTTGCGCAGCCGATTATAGCAACGATTCCTGGAATTTCTCCTAATACGATAGGAGCTCCTACGTTACGTATTTCAGTGTCTTGAATAGGACCTCTTCCAACCCTACAATTGAATTTCTCGTTCCTGATTTTCTCCCGTCCAGCATACATTATCAATGTTAATGGTGAAACTTCTTTCATGCATTCAGCCTCGCATCTACCGCAATCTAAACAAGAATCATAAACTTTCTCTAATAAAGAAAAGTCTCCCTCTTTTGCTAAGACCACACCGTCCACGATTGGCAAATCGTTAGGACAATTCCTCTGACAGTTTCCGCAACCATTACAGTTCATCGCCATGTCAATGCATCCTTGCTCGTCTGGAACCGCGCTTTTTCCTTTTCTTATGGGACGTACCTTGATGGCAGTCTCGACCGCAACTTCTCCCGCTTTTATGGGATCTAAGATTAAAACCCCATCAACCCTTCCGCTAACTAAATCGTCTATAATTTCATCAACGGGATCGTCTGACCGGTCAGGTAGTCCGTTCATGTTCTTCTCGTTAGTTGCAATAAAGGGTGCGTTTACGAGTTTCGCTTGCTCAAAGCATCTCAAGTTAACGCATTGCTCGTCAACCATGACGACATCTGCCAATCCACTGCGAATATAAAACATCTGTCGCGAGAGCGAACCAACAATTTTAGCGCTAGAATAGTATCGAGTTAAATCGAGGGCAGTACAGCAAATTGCACCGACATCTACTTTATCTTCAAGATGTTTTTCTCTCATGTAATCGACTAATTCTATTCCAGGCGCAACATTATGCCCAACCATTAATATCGTTGCTTTATTTTCCATATCCAAGGTTCCCATTCCTAACTCTACGATTGGAACATCAGGATCTCCTACGGGAAAGCCATAAGCAGCAATTTGCACGGCATCAGCAATTTCCATTCCCACGGCGTCACATAATCCCGCTAAAAAGCTTTTCGCTTCGTAATCCAAATAGCTCGCTTCTTGACCGGTGTGACCGGCTGCAAGCAAATGGGTGATGTTGAATTGAACCCATTGCATTGCCGTTTCCAAATCTTCTAAGGTTTCTGGCTTCATTCCAACGATCAATCGAGTGCAGGGCATTTCTACTGCGATATTGTTTCCAAAATTAATTGGTACATTACCGAATTTTTCTTTTAACCAGTGAAGTAGATGATCACCATGCGCGCTGTGACAGCTAGCTCCGATACAGCAAGCAATTTCTACTATTTTAGCACAAGCCCCTTCTAAATTGATTCCACAAGCACCAGTCCTGCCTTTGGAAAGGTTACATTTACCAAAAGTACAAAGGCAACACATGTCACAAATAGGCATGTATGTAGGATTGTACCTTTCCATTAGCTTGAAAAACCACGGACGAAGTGTAGGAATATGAGGTTTAGGAGTTGGCCCCATTGGCTCGTCCCAACCTTCATCTCCTTCGCTGATGATTTTTCCCATTGTGAACTCGAAGCCCTTGATCGTTCCAAGCGGTCCCTTATAGGATTCAATTTTAATTTTTCCGCCTTTTTCCGTCAATTTTTTTCACGTGAAATATTTTTTGTTTTGAATTTTTAATAATTTTTATAATTAAGTTTATGTTTAATAATTTTAAAGGTCTATGAATAAGACAGTTTGAAGAATTTAAAACCTATTGATTATATTCAGAAGCTATTTTGAGCAAATTAATTATGATTGATTAGTGTGAGATTTCAAACTTGAGGGAAACGAAGTCATGACGACTGCTAAAGCGAAATTAATCCTTGCGAATTGTATTGGCTGTGGAGCGTGTGTAGAAAAATGTCCGACTAATGCGATTCCAGAGTCTCTAGTCGGATACATCTCGGGTTTAGCGGAAATCGACGAGGTAAAATGTACTGGATGCGGTGAGTGCATTCAAACATGCTCACATGAGGCAATAATACTCGAAATAAGTCGAGATACTGTTAAAAAAGTAGATTATATTATAGAGTAGACAAGAAATCTGAGATGGATTCGTCTGTTTCGTCTGGATCGACGTCTTCGTCCTCAAACTCATCAACGAGAAGATCGTACTTGAACACGCATTTATCGCTTTCCAACAAGCAGCATTCGGTCTCCTCGCCATCCACGTCCATATTCAAGCTCTCAAAAAAACCCGTGAAGATTCCTTGATATAAAACGCAGATATTTTTAGCCATAATGTTGTCTTTTTCATTTGCCGGTAAGGGTTCTTCCACTGTTATGAAGACGTGATCCTTTTTAAACCTCGCGACTAAAATGCCGTATCCCAATTGTTCAATAGTCTCTAACATGGACAGGATGATCTGTTTCTTGTTTGAAAGCGGTTCTATTGTTCTTTCCTCGTCAGGAAAGAGTCTCGCAGCGATGTGTTTTCCGATTGACTTGCCAACCCAAATGAGTATATCCTCGGCTGAAGCGCCAGCAAATTCAGCAAACTCGATTAAATCGATGGGTCTTAAAATTAATAGTCGTAAATCTTCGTTACCTAAAAATAAATGTCCTTTCTTCTCGTCTATGTTTATGGCCATATCTTTCTTCGATCTTTTATACATGGTCTTTCCCGAATATATAGTTGATTGAGAAACAATATATTGTATATTTGAAATTAGTTTTAGTATTATTTAATTTTATTGATATTAAATTGATATTTAAACATTATTTGACGAAATCAAAAAGAATACTGAGTCGAGAATTTTATCTACATTATAATTGGTTTTTACAGATGAGAACAAGAATTTCCAGCGTCGATTCTCGATCTTATCAAAATCAAAATACTCGCGTATTTCCTCCTCTAACCTGCTGAGGTGTTCCTTATCGGGTTCTAACGAATCACTATTGACGAGATCCACCTTATTTCCAAGAA
This sequence comes from Promethearchaeota archaeon, assembly GCA_016840695.1. Lineage (GTDB taxonomy): Archaea > Asgardarchaeota > Lokiarchaeia > Sigyniarchaeales > SOKP01 > FT1-020. Next base: position 2,636 of record JAEORV010000041.1, on the reverse strand, counting down.
TGAGCAATGGCACGCCTGCTAATTCGTAGCGATTAATTATGGAATAAAATTCCTTTTTAGATTCTTCGAACCGTATTTGATCAGAGACATCGATCATGAAGACGATGAGGTTCGAGTCTTGCAAACCAATTAACCACTTTTTTCTAAATAACTGTTGACCTGGCATGTCCCACCACGCAAGGAGCCCTAACTCATCTTGTTGGACGTAGTCGATGTTAAACCTCCTTGTAGGCGTGAAGTAATTGTCGTTGAATTGCCCCGTCTTTAATCTTCTTACCAGGGAAGTCTTGCCAACTTCGTCAATTCCAAACAGAAAGATCTTGATAAAAGAGTCTTCTTGGTGTAACTCGATAATTGGATATTTTTCAATATTTTCGTCTCCAAATCTTCGAAGATCAATGAATAACGTGATTAACAAGTTGTCGATTTCGATTTCATCGTCAAAAGAGCAACATTTCTCGATATTTACCAACTCGTTTACTAACTCCTGAAAGATTTCCTTGTAATCGAAGGGATTATCGTTTTTATCAAGAATCAATCCAATAATCGTTTCTCCATTAAGGCAAATGGTGCTCAGGTTTAATTCAGCCACGACTAACGGTACGGGCTCATCAATTTTATAAATCCCCCTAAAATGAGCATCTTGTTGTGCTGTTTGGTTTTTATGCCCTAATTCGTGACCATAGGCGATATTATCGATAAGATCCTTGTCAGGTTTCACGATTTCTTGAGGATACCCAAAAATCGTGAGATTGTTAAGGTCGTGGAAATTTTCCCCCTTTAACAAAAAGATATTTTGTATCAAAAATGATTTTCCTCAAGGAATATGAATAAGGTATTCTTAAAGTTGTAAATTAAACCCGCTTAAAAAAATTTGTGAAAAGCAATTAGGAATGACATGGAGTACATTAAAAATAAAGAAATAGTAAAATTAGTAAATAAAAAAAATTAATCTTCGCCTTCTTTTTTCTCCGGTTCATCGCCTTCTTTTGGAGGTAACGGAGCAGTTGTTGGTTTATCTTGCGAATCCGAGCTGGAAGGTTTCTCTTCTTTTGATTCCGCAGGTTTTGAAGGGGTAGCAGCGCCTACAGGAGTCTCACAAATCGGACATTCGTCCCATCCTTTCCTCAAACCATACCCACAGTTTGCACATTCCTTCATTTCGGGATCTACTTCCCATTCGGGAATGTCGAGCGCTCCTCCTTGGCGTTTTTTAGCGAGTTCCATTAATTCCTCCTCTTTCCATACTTCCATTCCCGCAGGCAAACCTGAACCTCGCTCAGCTGCAGCTTTTGCAAGTTCTTCTTCAGACCACGTGGCCATCCCTGGAGGAACCCCCGCACCTCTCTTTTGAGCTTCGGCAGCAAGTTGTTCTGGCGTCCAAGCGGATAATTGTTGTCCTCCTGGTGTCCTTACGCCTCCAGGCCCTGCAGGAGCTCCTGGTGCCGCACCACCCTTACTCGTTGATGGCGCTTCACAACACGCAGCAGAAAATTTTAAAAAAGCTTCAAAACACTTGATGTATCGATCATTTGCTCCACTTTCGTCAATTACAATCATTAAGCTCGTACCATCCGAAGTTTGAGGGACTGCGATTGCGCATACGGCTAGATCAGTACTGGTACGCTTGGATTCCATCCCAGACGTTAGTTTAGCCATTACTTTCATCAAACCCTCGTCTTTCATCAGGAAATCGCAAATAGGTTCGCCGTGCCTTTGATACCCTTCGTGGTACTTGGCAAGTTGACTGCGAGTTGTAGTAGAATCTAACGATTTTATTATCGCATTCACGTAAGAAACTACCTCAGATTTCGGTCCTTTTTCAGCAGGATCCAATTTGTAGCCGCCTAAATCAAGGTCTCCAACGAAAGGAGCAAATAAAGGCTCCTGATCTTTCATCCTACCGTAAAGCGTGGTTTTCGACACGATACACTTTATTTCCCCGCAAAACGCAATGGTGTTTTCTGCGAGTTGTACTTTCTTATCATAGGAAATTTGTGGAACCGTGGTAAATACTACTGTTGGCCAAGGTAGTTCCTTCACAGGCATGATGGCGACGCATGTTTTTTCGATGGCTGTTTTCAGCTTTTTTAGGAAGTCTTTTGATTCTTTTTTGATGTCCTTGAATTTGTCGTTCTCTATTTCTTTCTCAACCTTTTTCTGGAATTCGTTAAATTTCTGCTCGTTTTTCTTAATATCCCCCCCTAACGCTCTTAGTTCACCAACTATATTACTTTTCATTATTGATGACGCGTCTTCTACGATCTTCTTTTGATCGCCGGGAAGTTCCGAAAATTTCATCTCAACAAGAAACTCGCTGATGTCAAACTGAACGGAATTCAAGAATTCCTCAAACAATTTCTGTTCTGGTTCGGGCATTTTTCTATCGTGAGAATTATTCTTTGTTATAATTATATCAAACGCATTGAATATAAAAAGTTAATGCTGAACTAGGGATTTTATCAGATTATTAATAAATGCTTGATATAGCGAGTATGAGCGAAAGATAATACAAATGAAAAATCTTAAGAAGTGGCAAATTCATTCTTCAATTTATTTACCTAGATGAAAGATTAATTAATCAAATGCAACATTTTTCATTTTTTTCTTTAGATGGGATGGAAAAAAGGAGAGAT
>JAEORV010000040.1 GCA_016840695.1 Promethearchaeota archaeon | reverse complement strand
TCGCAACCTAAGAAAATAAATTTAAATATTGGCATTCTCTGTTGTAAGTGTTATAAAAAGTTATTTGAAAACAAATAATCCTATAACGAAAAAAAATTAAGAGCCCATGACTTTCATTGCTTCGTTAACAATTCTCTGAACATTTGGTAATGTATCGTCCTCTCTCTTTCTATCGTATGGAATCGTGTGTTCGGTACACACTCTTCTGAATTTAAATTCCATCCCTTCCTCTAAGATTAAAGCGCTTATTTCGCCAGAAAGACCAAAATGTTTGTAATCCTCGTCAACTACAATAACTTTTCCAGTCTTTTTTACCGATTCTTTTATTGCATTTAAATCTATTGGAGCAATGGTCCTCAAATCTAAGACTTCCGCACTGACTCCTTTATTTTCAAGAATTTGAGAAGCGTCAATACATCGATGAACTCCCACACCAACGCTGATTAGAGTTATATCATCACCATCCCTGAATTTACGAAGTTCCCCGATTGGAATGGGCTCCCATATATCTGGCACGTATCCTTTGACTCCATCCTGGGGCAAATCGTAAGTCACCGTATCTCTTCCCCCACTTCCGAGATAATCGCGCCAATAATCTGCTAGCAATTTATGCTCAAAGTAAATTACAGGTTCGTCTGATTGTATGGCTGCAAGCATTAAACCTCCAGCATCGGCAGGATTTGACGGTACAATGACGTTCAGACCCGGAATATGAGCAATCCAGCCCCAGAGACTCTGTTCATGTTGACCTGCATCTCCATATCCTCCTCCGCACGATGCTCTTACTACCAAGGGCACATTCCATTTTCCCCCAGAGAAGTAATTAATTTTTGCAGCATGATTGAGTAATGCATCCATTGCAACACCGATGAAATCAATTAGCATGATTTCTACAACGGGTCTTAATCCAGCCATGGCTGCAGCAACACCTGCACCTAAAAAGCCACTTTCACTAATAGGGGCGTGTTTAACTCGCTTTTTCCCAAATCGCGCAAAAAGATTCACGCGAAGCAGGTGAACATCCTCCCCCATAATAAAAACACTCTCATCTCCTTCCATTGCCTGAGCTAAAGCACTTTCAATTGCTTCAGCGAAAGTCATTTCAGTCATTTTAAAATACCTCCATTTGACAATTTTAAAGATTCGTCAATAATTGCTCCAATTTCGAGGGTGATTTCTTCTTTGATGTTGTTGAGTTCTTCTTTTTGATCTTTAATTTTTTTTTCTAATATTATTATAGGATCGAACTTCTCTTTCATTTGTTTCCCCGATCTTCTTATTAAGCCTAAGACTTTTCCAATATTATTAGCTCTTTTACCAACAGAAGCGCCCTTTCTCTTAGCAGCAGACTTCATTAAGGGCCCACTTACTTCTTTAAACTCTTCCATGAAATTTCCATGAAATCGCATGAGAGGGTCTCCCAGAAAATGCCCGGTTTTATGGACACAGTGAGCAAGAATAAAATGAGGATCACCATTCTTCCGCATGTTAGGAATGATTCCACTTAGCGCTTCATGCATCTCTTCTATATCAAGGCCATTCAATTCGATGCTTTTAAGTCCGAAACCTTCTGCCCGCTTCAATAACTCTCCACCAGTTACTTCTTCAGATGGAGTAGTTATTGCCCATTCATTGTCTTTACAAACAAAAAGTACTGGAAGATTCCAAGCTGAAGCTAAATTCATGGATTCCATGAGCATTCCTTGATTCACCGCGCCTTCCCCAAAAAACGCAACTGCGATGTTTTTTTGTTTATTGTATTGCATGGACAGCGCAAATCCGGTTGCTGCAGGACCCGCAGCTCCAACTATACCGGAAGAGGCACAGAGATGTTCTTTCGAAAAAAGGTGCATGTGTCCACCTTGACCTGAACAAAGACCTTTAGGATCTCCAAGAAATTCGAGGATTAATGCTTTTGGATCAATACCCCTCATTAAAAAGGGAGGTGTCCCACGATGATCAGATGCTATAGCATCTCCATCTTGTAAATGAGATACTACTGCCGCAATTACTGCCTCCTCTCCGATTCCTAGATGCATCTCTCCAGATATCTTTCCTTGTTCCCATAATTCCGTTACTGCCTCCTCAAACAGACGACTTCGCAGCATCATTCGGTACATGTCTAATAATATTGATTTTTCCATGTTGCTCACAATATTTGTATTAAGACAAATTGTTATATAACTTTTAGAAGTCATGTGAAAAAAAATAATCTAACAATTATACTCGTGATTTAGAAAAACTGAGTTATAATCATTCTGGTAATATTCCTGATGCTTTTATGATTTCCAAGTGGTCAAATGCCAATGTTAAAGAAGAAATCTTTGACAAGGGAATAATTTCCAAAGCTGCAGCATCATCTTGAGCTTTTGGTTTACTTTTTTTATCTGCTGGCTCGCATAAAAAGGCTATTGTAACAGTATGACCTCGTGGATCTCTTTTTGGATCAGAAAACACGCCAATTAAATTGTTTATTTTCACGTTAAGGTTAGTTTCTTCACGGGCTTCCCTAATACAAGCGTTTTCTACAGTTTCTCCGATGTCAACAAATCCCCCTGGGATCGCTAATTCTCCTTGATATGGAGGATTTTTCCTGCGAATCAAGACTAATTTATCGCTTTCATACAGAATTACAGCATCTACCGTCAATAAGGGGGTTTCTGGTCTTGACATGGTTTTGATTAATCGTCCCACACTTCTGATTTTAATAAATGTTCGATGCGAGTTCGCCTCGGTCTAACGAATCTCGTATGGCCTTCTTTACGTTCTAATAGAAGCGATTTTTTCAGCGTGATAGAATTTACCATCTGAACTTCTAAATCACCCTCATCAAGAATGATGTGATTGAAGCTTGGAGTATCGTCTGCGCGCACTTTGTTAGATGTAGACGTTCCACAGTAGAGAAAAGTCGTAGGACCGATCACGTATGCATGTGGTATGTGCTTATGTCCCATGATGATCAGGTCAACCTTGAATAATTGAGCTAACTCTATCATTTCGCCTGCATCAGTCAAGGTAGTTTGCTTGCGACCGCTATAAGGCACGGCAATTGCGTGATGATGCATTGCAATAATTCTATTTTCTAAAGTGCTCTCGTTAAACTGACGAGCTACCCAATCGAGTTGTTCATCGCCAATTTCTCCCGTACTCACGTCGTCTTTTGCGCTACAGACTCCAACAATAATCGTGTTCTTTTCTGGAAGGAGCAAAGTTGAGCGTCTTGGACCTATTAATTTCTCGAAAAATATTATTCCGTTATTTTTTACATCGTGATTCCCAGGAATTGCAATGATATGTGGTGCTACTTCTTTTAACCTTTCGTAATAAGGCAAGAACTTTTGATATTGGCGATAACGTCCTTTGTGAACGAGATCACCGCTGACTATCACGGCATCCGGATTATTATCCTTAATGTATTGAATCATATTATCAAAATACTCGTCTTGGAACTCACTTCCATAGTGAAAATCAGTAACTTGAATAATATTTACCATATTACATCCCATTCAATTTATTGTTTATATATGTAATAACATCTCTTACATTTAAGGTTTTATTCTCAATAAAGCCCTGTCCATACTCAACATTACCGCCGCCTTTTCCATCAAAATTAGACACGCAATCTCTTACAAACGAGCCCATGTTAAAATTTAACTCTTTTGATGGATTGGTTCCTAACATTCCAATTACTCCAATTCCTTTTTCCATTTTATCAACAAAAACCGTGATGGCGTCCTTAGATTTCTTCATGATTCTCTGACTTAGGTTTTTAAGGTCTTTTTGAGGTATGGCTTCATATTCTTTCACGATGAGCTTGAACTCCTTGAAATCCGTTGCTTTTTCAATTAGATCTTCAGTATAATCTGCGCTTAACAGATTTTCGTGAGCTTTTAGATTTTTTTTCGCTTCAGTCCATTCAGAGAATAAACTTTTAACCTTTAATAGTAGCTCTTCTTCAGGAGTTTTGATCGACTGAGAGATTTTTGTAATAACCTCGCCATCAAAAGTAGTATCAGAACTTAAACTTAAATCTTCCTGGTTTATCTTACCCGTCTTCAGGGCTTTATTTAGATTATTTCTCTTTCTTAATAGTTCTTGAACTCTCCCTACGAGCTTGTCTGGAGTTACATTTAGTAAAGCTTGCAATTCCTCAATTATTTTCTCATGTTCTTCACTAATTTTTTCCGTGGCATTACCTGCGGTAAACGTTAATCTCACAACACCGTCTTGAATCTTCTGCGATTTAATAATCTTGATTTTTCCCGTTTCGGAAGTATTATTTAGATGAGTTCCTCCACAAGCTTCAACATCTACCCCGGGTACCTCGACAACTCTTATATTTTTTCCCGGTACCGCACCTCCTTGATAAAGACTCATTCCATATTTTTTTTCGGCTTCAGTACGGGGCATGAAAGATAGATTGAGAGCGATTCCTTGACTTACTATTTCGTTTGCTCTTTTTTCTATCTTGTCGAGTTGTGCTTTAGGAACTTGTTCGTAATGAGTAATGTCTAAGTGAGCATTTTTCGTCGTTTTTTTTGCACCGGCTTGATTCACATGGCTACCTAATATTTCTTGAGAGGCAGCATTAACGATATGAGTTGCCGTGTGATGTTGTGAGAGCTGAAATCGCCATTCCTTGTCCAGTTCGACTTTTACGGAGTCCCCCTCTTTAAACTTGGGTTTATTTTCGAGAACGTGAATCACGTGATTACCTTGCTTGATAACGTCGTTAAATGGTTGGTTATTTATGGTTCCAATGTCGTGAAGTTGCCCTCCAGAGGTACCATAGGCAACGGATTGATCCAACACGACCATTTTATTCGAAATTTTTAACACCTTCGCTGTATTAGAAAGGTCAGTGTAATCGTAATAGTATAAAGATTTTGTTTCTGGAACATTTTCGAGGTCTATATCTACGTTTTTCCCCGTGGCGTGAATCTGTTCGGTTTTTTCGTGTCTTTCGACAACTAAAGCGTAAAAATTATCAGGAATTTTTATTTTCATGTTGAATGTTTTTGCCGCAGCTTTTACCATGTCAGGACTAATGCCGTTTGAATCGTATATTTCAATGAGAGTTTCAGTAGATATTTCGCCTTTCTTCAAAATCTTATCCAATATCTTTGCCGCTTTCTTTTTCGTTGCGTAAAATTTTTCTCTTTCCACATCCAGAATCTCTCTGATTTCATCTAAATGTTCGGACACTTCAGGGAATATGTCTTGTAGTTCTTCGGCGTGCCACGCGCATACATCAGCCATATCAATTTTCCAATTAAAAGTATCAATAAAACTTATTGCGCGCCTGAAAATGACCCGTAAATTATAACCACCACCTACATTGGAAGGAAGTTTCCCGTCGTTAATTGCAAATAATAAACTTCTTGCGTGCTCGGCTATTGAATAAAGACCTGTCATCGGCATGATTTTTTCCCTTAAATCTTCAACACTCACATTTAGTTCATCGGCAACTTTTTGCCACGCAGCGTCCATGTCATCGACTTCGTCAACATTCAAGTATGCAGAATATTGAGAAAACTTGTTATATAACTCTAAATCCAGTTCAATCTTCGTTTTCTCTCTTAATCGCTTTAGGACTAAGGGAAAGATTGCCTCGTACATGTTGGGAGTTCCCTGCGAAAACCAAGCGACTCGTTCTTGGCCAAGACCCATGTCTAATACTTTCAATTTGAGCTCTCGTGGACCTTCAGGAGTTTGTTCGAACATCGTGTAAACTTGATTGAACAATTCCACGCCTCTACTAAAAAATTCGAGACTACAGCCAAATGAACCCCCTCCCGCCCAAGAATCCTCGTGAATGGTTATTTCTTCCTTAGATAATCCAACTCCCTTGGTGATAAAGTCGTGCATATCCATAAAAAGCTCTCCTTGGTGCCATTCTTCTGGCGGAACGAATAGATGCTGTCCGATCATAACAAAACCCGTACAATGGGAGCCAGTAATGCCTACATTTTCAATATCGTTAAATCGCAAGCAAAATTGTGGGATTATCAACTTTTTTGCGGGAGGTTCGACTTCTCCAGTTATTACATAAGGTTGGAAGGCTGATATGGACGCAATAGTAAATTCAGAGGTAGGATTCCACCTGGCCACGCACGGATATCTCTTGATTGGTTTGTATCCCCTTGGCTCCAAGACTTCCACGATTTTTTTCCACACCCCTGCAAAAGACAATTTGATAGGAGAAGGATTGTCAAGTACAACCTGAAATCCTCCAGAACACGCAGGATCTCCACAAACATCTCGATCTTCGTGAGTTGTCCAAAAATAAGTCCCGCAACTACAATGCTTTCGCATATAAGCCAGAGATTTGAGCTCTTTTGTTGGATAATACTTATCAGGCTCCTTCGAGGCGATTTCCTTGAAAACTTTTTTTTGTTCTTTATCAGAGAGCATTTTTTGGTATGGTACGCTTTAATACTATAGAATAATCTTCAAACAATAATAAATAAAGTATGGGTTTTCCTAATAATTTTTACTTATTAAAACACGCTATTAAGATCTAATTAATAAACTCATATCATCATAATCACTAGTGGCAGAATTTCAGACCAATTAATTTAAATACTATTTAATAATAACAAACTATACTTAACATTTTAGTAAAAAAAAAAGGCAAAAAGAAAATGAATCACATAATGACCATAGGAACCTTTCCTCCTCATAAAACAAATGCTCTTTTTGAGATATACATGTCTAAAGATAAACCCGCGTATCCAGATTTTATAAAGAAACTACACAACTGGAGTACTCCATCTGTCAAGGGTAAATATAGAAGAATCACGGTTTATGAATGTCCTGAAGAAAAATTATATCAAGGAATGCTTGCTTTAAGTAAACGATATAATTTTTATGGGCAAATAGAAGGATATACATTTGAAATCCTCCCATTAATAAGCGAAGCAGATTCGATAAAAATAGCACAAGCAAAATAATGATTTTTTATAATAACTCTTTTTTTTTTCTTATCTAATGATCTACATAGTTTTTTTCTAATTATGAGACAATTAATACCATTATTTTATTAACCATGAAAAGTAAATAATCTATAGGAAAAGTAGCATGACTGATACAGATCGACAATTTACATACAAGGTAGTGATTGTTGGCGACGCGCAAGTTGGCAAGACGTCCTTGATACTCAAGTATACAAAGGGAACGTTCAACAAGGAATATATCATGACGCTTGGCGCCCAATTGAGTAAATTTGAGGACATCGTGGAAGGAAACGCAATAAAATTGGTCTTTTGGGATATTGCAGGGCAAACCAACTTTTCTCAGTTGCGTCAAAGCTTCTATAAAGGGAGTAGCGCGGCGATCATTGTATTTTCTCATGAAGAAAATGAGCTAGGTGATAGGAGCTTTCAAAACATTCCTAAATGGCTTGATAATATTGTTGAATATTGCGGAGAGATACCTGTTGTCTTATTTGGAAATAAAATTGATTTAATCGATGTGAACGAACTTATCTTAAACAAGGAACATCCAAAATCCGACCAAAATATCCTAAAACTCATGAAAGAGCTTAAAATTCTCGGTTATCTCAAAACAAGCGCTCTTACAGGTGAAGGAGTGACTTTTGCGTTTAAAACATTAACGAATCACGTATTTCAAATTAAGGAGAAAGATCAAGGTTCTTAACTCTTCTTCTAATAATGTTTGCATAACATAAGAACATTTATAATGGCATATAATTATTATTTTCTATAAAGAGTATAATTTTTAACATCATCACCAATTATTCAACGGTGGCATGATAAAATGAGCGAACAAAAAGATATATACACGTTCAAAGTGGCAATATGCGGCGATGGAGCAGTAGGAAAAACGTCCTTGATTAATCGTTTTGTAGAAGGAACCTTTACTAGAGAGTATCTCGTTACGTTAGGAGTAGAGATTACAAAATATGGCCGCGAGGTAAGGGGTGACGAAGTTAACCTCATCTTTTGGGATCTCGCAGGACAAGACCAGTTTTCTAAAGTGCGTCAGAGATTTTTTTCCGGAACAAGTGCGGCAATTTTAGTTTTTTCTCACGAACAGAGCGAAGAGGGTGAAAAAAGCTTTCAGCACTTACAAAAATGGCTTGATCACATCAGGGAAAATTGTGGTAACATTCCCATTATCCTATTTGGCAATAAGGTAGATTTAAATCCCGAAGACTTATATTTAGATGATAGTTACCAAAAATCAGATAATAATCTAAAAAAATTAGCAAGTGATTTAGGACTTCTAGATTATTTCAAGACAAGTGCCTTAACTGGAGAAGGGGTCATGAGCTCATTTAGAATACTCACGCATGAATTACATAGAATATCAAAGGAACGAGCTAATCGCTCATAAAATAGTTCTAGGAAGGAGTAGAGATGTCTGAAAGGCTAGCATTCAAAGTAGTTATGGTTGGAAACGGAGGGGTAGGAAAAACCAGTCTTATTCGTCGTTTCGTGCACGATAAGTTTGAAACGGATTACCTGATGACGTTAGGGACGGATGTTACGAAATACAAAGATCAGATTGAAGAAAATGACATAACGTTCATTATCTGGGATTTGGGAGGTCAAGAAGCGTTCGCTGAAATGCGTAACAAGTTTTTCTATGGAGCTAACGCTGCCATCGTGGTTTTTTCTCACGAGGAGACCGAACTTG
>JAEORV010000039.1 GCA_016840695.1 Promethearchaeota archaeon | reverse complement strand
AAATCCAATCTTCTCTATGAAATCCAAAGAATCCATTTTAGCACTACAAGCTTTGCAAAAACAGTCGATTAAACCACTATTTTTTAATTCTTGATATTGTTGATAAAATGGATTAGATTCATTTTCAAATTCACTTGCTAACTTGCAAGCCGATCCTTCAATTACTACCTTTACTTCAAATCCCTTTTGCTGCAGATCGAGAGCATTTAAAATTACGTGAATAAAACACATAGGATCTCCATTAAAGGCAAATAATACAAACTTTTGAGCCATTTTCCTCCTCCTTTTATGAGCTGCTCCTTTATATAAACTATTAAGATGAACGCCATAGACCATGGAGATTGCAATACTCTCGTGCCCAAAGACCTTCCGTATCAGGAACTAAGAAAGTTGTTTTTGGTTCATCTCCTGGTTTTAAGTTTATTTTTTCGTAATAATCTTTACCTATTAAATTAATCCATTTAATATGGTGTTCTTCCGTCATGGGATGAGGTGTACCCATTGAAATTCCAACATCAACAGTTACGTTATTTCCATCAATGGCGATTTTTGGCACGTGTTTTTCGCCTTTCCAGTCCGCTGTTTGTGGTTCTAATGGCTTCATTTCTTGTCCGCAACATTCTATATAGTCAGCAGTAGCGAACATGACCATCCCGCATTTGTTACATTTATACACTTGTTTTAACATAAATTTATCACGATTTTGTTATTAATTAAGAATACTTGTTTTTAGATATTAAAATAATTATGTTTATAATTCATTAATAAAAAAAAAAGATTTGAATATTATTTTTTTAGGATGATTTCCACAAACCGTGAAGGTTACAGTACTCCCTGGCCCATACTCCTTCCGTTGAGGCGACAACGAAAGTGGCTTTTGGCTCATCCCCAGGTTTTAAAAACTTGCGCTTATAGCAATCGTCCTTACAAATTAATTCAATCCACATTATCCAATGCTCCTCAGACATAGGGTGTGGCGTTCCCATAGAGACTCCAACGTCCACGACGACTTTATTACCATCGATAGTGATCTTAGGAACATGTTTTTCTCCTTGCCATTCAGCTGTCTGCTCTTCCATAAGTTTCATTGGTTGCCCACAACAAATAGTTTCTGGGGCTCCAGGCTTTAATATTTCAATAACCTTTCCACAAACTTCACATTTGTATATATTTTTTACTTCCATTTTCTTTCACCTTTTTAGTTTAAAATTTAAAAAAGACTTTTGAATTTATTAATACATTTCGCACTTCTTTCTGAAGTTAGCTCTTGGATGATCGCAAGATGGACATTTCCAATCTTCGGGGAGAGAATCCATTTCAAACTCATACCCGCATTCCATGCAAACCCATACAATTTTTTCACCACGCTTAAAGAATGCGTCATCTCCAACGAGTTTTAACAACTTTCCATAGCGCTCTGAATGATGCTTCTCAGCTTTAATAATTGCCCTTACCCTGCTAGCAATTTTAGGATATCCCTCTTTCTCTGCCGTGTCTGCAATATCTGGATACAGAGTTTGCCATTCCATGTCTTCTCCCTCCATTGCGGATTTTAAATTCTCAGCAGTAGTACCATATGTCGTATGAAATTCTGCTTCGGGTAATACTTTCATATCGTCAAATGGCTCTTCCTTCTTGAAGTCTTGAAGCATTTTATAAAACCAAGTGCCGTGCTGTAATTCCTGATCTGCTGTTTCTAAGAAAATTTGAGAAATATGAGCATATCCTTCCTTTTTCGCTAATTTTGCCCAAAAGGTATAGCGATTTCTAGCTTGCGACTCTCCTACATAGGCTGTAAATAATTTTTTTGGAGTTTCTTTCATTTTTTTTTCAACCATTCTAAATTTTTGTTTAATCAGTATTTATGATTATTGTATTTATTATAAGTTTTACAGATAAACACTTTAATTTTATATTTATAGTTTAGAAAGAATATGATGGAATCGCTTTAGATTAGTAGATTAATGAAAAAAATCAGTTATAAATTATTAATAATAAAAAGGTTTTAAGATGATTTATGTTTTAATAATTCATACTAAATAATCATTGGAGATAATAAGATATGACTGACACGAAAGAAGTTATTGGTTGGATGTTTGGCGCGGGCATAGCAGTTGCCTGGATAAGTTATGCCATACTTGGAGCAGGGAATATGGTGTTTCTTGTAGTTGCTATTGGGCTTACCATAATTTTAGGTACAATATCTGGGGGGCTTACGGCACTAAGCAGAGAAATCATTGAATTGAAAGAAATGATTGGTTGGCTCGCAGGCGCAGTTATACCTATCGCATGGATAAGTTGGGCCATACTCTGGCCAGGGGATATGGTGTTACTCGTAGTTGCCCTTGCCATCACTATATTATGTGGCACACTCGCGGGAGGACTTATTGCTTTAAGTAAAAAAATGATTAAATAAGGCTAAATACTCTTTTTTTTTCCATAAAAGAATTCTATTCTGGTTATTCATTAGAAATTGGATAACCTTTCCTATTCCACATCATCATTCCGCCTGTTAAATTTCGCAAATCTTTGAAGTCCGCTTGAGCTAATAATTGTGCTGCCATCATTGATCGAGAACCACTGTGGCAAATAACAACGATTTCTTCATCTTTATATTCGTTTAAAGCCCCCAAATCGTTCAGTAAATCTCCTAATGGTATAAGCTTTGATCCTTGAATGTGTCCGATTCTTCCGTAGTATTCATCTGGCGTTCTTACATCAACGAGAATGGCCGGCGCATCATCTGAATCAATTCGTTCATATAATTCTTCTGAACTAATATTTGAGACGGGAGGTGCACCTGGAGCTCTTAATTCTTTCCTGGACTTCTTCTTGGGGGGTATTGGGGTAATTAATTCTTTCTCAGCAGCCTTTACCTTCTGTAAGGTAGCTACAATTTTTCCTTCTTCTTTCCCAAGATATAATAATTCGACAGCTTCGTTTAATTTGACGTATGCTTCCACGCTAGATTTAAAACCTGGATCAGTTGCATAAATTTTTAATTTCTTATTTTCAGGAAGCGTTTCCAATGACTTAATTAACGCATTTAGAGGACCAGGACACGATAATCCGCAAGCATCCGTTATCATGAATTCATCGCTTTCAACAGCTTTTTCCTTGACATATTCCTCCATTATTTGAAGGTTCCCGCCGCAAGCAGCAACAATTTCTTCAGTGGTGGACGATGCCATCTCGTATGTTTTAAATCCGCCTGTTAATTCATATACTTCTTTAAATCCCTTTTGTAAGAGAATTCTTGTTGCTAAATAACTCCTATATCCAACTTCACAGAATGTGATGATGGGCTTTCCTCCAGGAATTTCGTCCAACCTATTCCTAAGCTCTTCTAATGGGATATTAACCGCCCCTTCAATTGTTCTTGCTTTGTATTCTTCTGGAGTTCTAACATCTAGTAATACATTATTATCTCCTTTAAGTTTCTCAATATCGTGCCAATGCCAAATAGGCATGTCATTTCTCAAATAATTAGCTGCAACAAATCCTGCCATGTTTACCGGATCCTTAGCAGATCCATACGGTGGGGCATATGTTAATTCTAATTCCTCTAAATCATAAACTGTACCACCTAATTTAATAACTGTAGAGATCACGTCCACCCTTTTTTCAGTTCCAAATCCACCTATAACTTGAGCACCTAATACTTTTCCGGATGGATTTTCAAAAAGCAATTTAAAAGCCAAAGGAAACGCTCCAGGGTAATATCCCGCATGGTTATTAGGATGTAGATATATTTTTTCATAGTTTATATTCGTCTCTTTTAATTGTTTTTCCGTTAGACCAACCGTAGCAACTGTGATATCAAATACTTTAACAACTGAAGCGCCTAATACTCCTTTATATTGAGAATTTCTTCCTGCAATATTATCCGCAGCAATCCGTCCTTGTTTATTTGCTGGTCCTGCTAATGCCATTGATATTGGATTTCTCGTTTGATAATGTAAAACTTGAACCGCATCGCCCACTGCGTAAATATTTGGATCCGAGGTTAACATGTTCTCAGAAACTACTATATGCCCTCGAGCACCTAATTTTAAACCTGCCCTCTTCGCTAGAGTGCTTTCTGGGCGTATACCTATAGCTATTATTATTAAATCTGTTTCAATGGTACGCTCATTCTTCGTTTTGACAAAGGGATATCCCTCTGAATCTCTACCAAATGATTCTACTGGATCTTCTAATACGAGACATACACCGTTTAAAATTAATTCTTGATGAATGAAATGAGCCATTTCCTTATCTATAGGAGGCATAACTTGATCTAACATTTCTACAATTTTCACCTTTACACCTTTTTTAACTAAATTCTCTGCCATTTCTAAACCAATGAAGCCTCCACCTATAACAACAGCTTTTTTTATGTGATTCGCATCAACAAATTCTCGAATCTTTACCGCATCGGGAATTGTCCACAATTGATAATAAGGCACGTCTTCAAGACCCGGAAATGGAGGAACTATCGGAATTGACCCTGTTGCTAAAACAAGATAATCATATTCTAACTCATAGTCGTTTGATTGATTCAAGTCTCTAATAGCAACCTTTTTGTTTTCGGAATCGATTGATTTAACTTCATTATATACTCTAACATCGATGTTAAATCGTTCTAGAAATCGCTTAGGAGTTACTAATTCAAGGGCGCTACGATCTTTTATAACATTGCCTACATAATAAGGTAACCCGCAATTTGCAAAAGACACATACGGGCCTCTATCGAGCATTATGATCTCGAAATCCTCTCTCAAACGTCTTAAACGGGCTGCTGTAGATGCTCCACCCGCAACGCCTCCAACTACTATAACTTTTTTCATATATTTCACCAGATTTTATTTCTTTTCCATGGATTCTAATATATAATCTGTAATATATTTAGAATCTTTATCTATTTGGTTTTTATAATTAACATATCGAAAGTTAAACACGCATAAAGGACAGGAAGTCGCGATTTCTTTTGTTTCAATATCATTAAATAAATTTGCACCAATTTTTATTACTAAATTACTATCAACACCACGAATACCCGAACCTGCTCCGCAACAAGGTCCCTTTTTTGGATTTTCACTGATGTTCTTTATTTCCACCCCGCACATCTCTAAGAGTTCTCTTGGTTCATTAATCGATGGGCCGTTCTTATATTTCCTCCCAAGACGGCATGGATCGTGATATGTTACTGTTTTATCAATGCTTTTTAAATTAATCTTGCCCGCTTGCACCAATTCGTGTACGACTTCTACAATGTGCCTGACTTTTATATCGTAATCCTTAATATATTTAGGATAAACGGTATCAAAAGCATATAAGCATCCCCCACAGGTGACAATTATATTCTTAATCCCGTTTTTCTTGAACAATTCCACGTTATTCTTGAACATATCCTTAGCTAACTCTAACTTCCCAGCTGAATACACATATTCTCCGCAACAAGGCTCATTTTCTAATATTTTAAAGTCATACCCTGCGTGGGTTAATATTTTGTATGGCGCACTTGCGCTTTCCTTTACTCTAAAGGACGACATGCAGCCAAAAAATAATAACGTATCAGACTCCTTTTTCTCAAACGTTTCAATTGCCTTATATTCTTTGGGCAACCAATCTAAACGTTCCTCTGGCTTTCCGCCTACGGAATTTTCATTTTCTACAATCCCTTTGATGATTTTTTCATGAATCTCAAAAGGACCCTGATTTTTTTTAACTAATTCTATTTTTGAAGCATGTACTATATCCGCAATGTTTATGGCCTGTGGGCATTCTAGATTACACGCACTACATAAAGTACATGTATATAAGCTAAAACGCTCCTCTTCAGAAATATTTTCATTAGTTAAAACTTTTTTAGCTATAATTAACCTACCGTTAGGAGACTGGAGTTCATTATTAGTCGCTTTGAATGTATCGCAAACTTCAAGGCAACTCTTACAGTCTAAGCACGAATCAATATCATCTAAAAATTTTTGCTCATTCATGATAATGATTATAGAAGAAAAAAAGAATATTAATGTTTTTCTATTTAATCAAGAATTATTACCGTATCGACAAATAGTTCATAGTTTTCGTCTTCGTCATAGTCATGAATTACAACTTTTTCCACTTCGTCAAGTTCTCCTTTTATTTCTATGAGTTCAGATTCTTGGAGGATCTTGACTTCAGAAACCTTCAATTTCTTTCTTAGTTCTACTGTTCCAGGGATTGATTTTGCTGAAGTTACCAAGATTACTCTTCCCGTAATGCTGGTAAGTTCGATCGCAAGTTCTAGTGATTTATCTCCAGTATCAACAACTAGAATTCGCTTATCTTTGAACTCGTTTATGTCATCTATTTGCTTATACACTCCTTTTCCAAGAAATTCCGTAAGTCCAAGAACGATCCTCGTGTCTAATTGACAAGATGTGACAATCTCAACTTCGGGTGTTGCTCCCGTTCTGTAATTATCTATAGCTGCTTGTAACGCATCTGCTGCTAGATTTGAACAATGCATTTTGATGGGTGGAAGTCCATCTAGTTCATCAGCTACATCACTTCGAGTAATTTTATAAGCTTCATCTAAGGTCATACCTTTTGCCATTTCCGTTATCATTGAAGAAGTCGAAACTGCTGAACCACAACCAAAGGTTTTGAATTTTATATCATCAATGATTTCTTCTCCTTTATCATTTTTACCCACTTTAATGTATATCCACATTAAATCTCCACACACAGGATTACCGACCTTTCCAATACCATCAGCATCCTCTATCTCACCAACATTTCTTGGATTCCTAAAATGATCCATTACTTTATCGGTGTATTTATGTACGCTCATTTATTTTTCCTCCTCTTTAATTTGTTCTAAAAATTTTGCAGGCGTGAGAGGTGATAATTTTCTTAACCTCTTTATTACACCCGGTAATGCTTCTATAATCTTATCTATATCCTTTTCTTCTGTAAATCTCCCTAAAGTTAATAACAAACTACCGTGTGCCTCTTCGTGCAATAATCCGCATGAGATTAATGTATGAGATGGTTCTAAGGTTTTTGAAGAGCAAGCTGAACCTGTCGCAACCTGAATATCCTCATCCCTTAGAGCGAGTAATAGCGATTCCCCCTCAATGTAATCAAAGCGAAAGTTTGTATTATGAGGAGTTCTCTCTTCAGGATGTCCATTTAAATAGGATTTGGGGATGGTCAAAATACCTTGAATAAGTTTATCTCTTAACTCTTTCAATCTTGCGGATTCTTCACTCATTTCAGCTTTCATTATCTCCGCTGCTTTAGCGAAGCCTACAATTCCAGGCATGTTTTCTGATCCAGATCGCATTCCTCTTTCTTGACCTCCTCCTATAAGGACCGGATTTACTCTCACTCCTTTTTTTAAATATAAGGCACCTACTCCTCTCGGACCATAGATTTCATTCGAAGAAAGAGTAAGTAAATCATAAGGGACATCTTGTACATCTATAGGTACTGAACATTGACTGGCTACAGCATCAGAGTGAAACCAAATCTTATGTTTCTGAGCAATTTCTGCAATCTCTTTAACAGGCTGTAGCGTACCAATTTCATTGCTAGCTATAGATATTGATATTATTATTGTTTGATCAGTAATTAATCGCTCTAATTTGTTTAAATTGATTCTACCAAATCTATCAACACCCACTCTGCTTACCTTAAAACCCTGTCTTTCTAAATACTTCCCAATATTATGAATAGAAATATGCTCGATTTCTGAAATAATTATGTGATTACCCTGATTTTTTCTCCTCATTGCCGCACCTATTATCGCCAGATTATTAGATTCTGTTGCGCCAGATGTGAAGATTATATTATCAGGACTTGGAGCATTAATAAAGTCGGCTATTTTTTTCCTAGCTTCTTCCAATGTATTCGTAGCGTTATATCCATATAGATGCAACGAAGAAGGATTACCAAATTTTTCATTAAAATAAGGAAGCATTTCCTTCAAGACTCGTTCGTCTACAGGCTTTGCCGATTGATAATCTAAATATGTTGTCATTTTCTATTCCTCCATTCTTTTTTTTAAAAAAATAATTATAAAATTTAATTAAAACCATAAAGTACCATCTGATTCTAAAACTAAATCATTTAACGTCGCTGCACCGACAATTTTCACACCAGGAATTAATTCTACCGTGTCCCACCCTAACATTCTTTTAGATGCTTCGCAGACTAAAACCGTGATCCCCGCTTCCAATGTCTTATCTATCATTTCTTTCACGGTTGGGAAATTACCCATTTTTATTTTTTCTGCTTCGCCAGGTTTTAAGATTCTCAATGCCGTTCCCAAATAATATACAGTAGGCTCAATATCCATTGCTTTTGCGGTTTGAGCTAACACTAACGGAGAATATTGTTTATCAGGGCTGTCAGTTGTCTGTACATATAACAATTTTTTTGCCATTTTCAATCATCTCCTTTTATTTTGTTTTTTTAAAAACAAATACTAAATCGTCTCCATCCTTTCTAAATTCAACGACCTCGGTGTCGGTGCGTTTAGCCCACCTGTGTAAATCCTCATCTGCAGCGGGATCATCAGCAATAACTTTGAAACATTGACCGACTTCAAGAGTTTCTGATAAGTTTCTTGTTTCAAAAAGTGGTTCTGGACAATAAAGCCCCCTAGTATCCAATTCTTCGGCTATTTCTTCATTTTCAATTTTTTCAATACTCATATTAATCAAC
>JAEORV010000038.1 GCA_016840695.1 Promethearchaeota archaeon | reverse complement strand
AGATAGGAATCTACAAAATCCCTATCTTTCCCCGTTAGGTATAAATCAGCAGCTGTTCCACCATGACCAATTATTCCCGAATGAATACCAAACCGTCCTGTAAACAATGAAGCACGAGATGGCAAGCAGGGTGAGTCAGAAACATAACATTCCGTGAAAATCGTACCTTCCTTAGCAATGTTATCGATATTAGGAGAGGTCTCTCGTTGATACCCATAACATCCTAAGTGATCTGCCCTTAGCGTGTCAATATCAATATATACAATCCTCATAATTACGATCCTTCAATCTTTATATTTATTTAGTATAGAAAATTGTTAGGGTAATTAAAACATAAGGAATTTTAAATTTTGTTCCAAAAAAAAGAGTAATAAAAAAAAAATTGAATTATTTCACAGTTTCAAAATATATATACCACTGTTCGTAGTCTTCCATGTAATCAGTTCCAAGATGTTTGTGCTTGGTTTTTGCTAAATCTCTTGGAACAGATTCGCTGGCAGGCTTGTAGTCCGTAATTACTTTTAAAACGGTTCCAGGTTTCATGGTTCTTAGCTGTTTCTTCGTTTTTAAAGCAGGGACGGGACACACGAGCCCGCACACATTTAATTCCATGTCGTATTTCATCATTTTTTTTACCTCCTTATTATTCTTCACACATTATGCTAAATAACGGTTCTTCGTTATTTGGTTCTATTTTCATTTCGAGTTTATGTTGCTGAGTAAGCCTTAGGGCTTCGTATCTAACCTTTTTTGGTTCCATCTTAAGATTATTTGCCATGTTAGAGATGGTAGAGACGCCTTGCTTCTCGATATAATCAAGAATCGCTTGCCGTGCAGGTTTTTCAAAGTCCAATAACTCTCTCTTTGATTTTAAGTTAATTGCCTTGTTGAGCTCTTCTTCATTGACCTTACCTTGTTCAAATAATCCTTCTTGAATTGCACTTTCAATTATTTCTTTACCTCGTTCTGTCCATGCAACAACAGTAGAAAAACCTGGTTCTGAACCTACTTCTCCCGCTGTCAAATCAGAATATATTGCAGGAAAATCTTGACAATGGGCACAATACTGATTACAGCTCAAGCAACGTCGAGCTTCTTTAATTGCCATATCCTCGTTAAACATCGCGTCAATTTCATTTTCAAAACTCCAAGTTTCTTCTTCCTCTTCTAAGCAAGCTTTTAACGAGTAATCTTTAGGCGGTTTTTTCGGTCCCGTAAAGAACATCCTACTCTGTCTATAACGCCCTTTAGAGAGGGCTTCGCCTTTGAGATAGCGGTCTATCGAAATCGCTGCTTCTTTTCCGTGAGCAATTGCAGCTATGGCAACGGCTTTGGTATTAGCAATGATATCACCGCCAGCAAACACTCCTGGAATGTTAGTTTCAAATGTTGTTTCATTTACAGTGATTTTATTCCGTTCTTTTTCGATTTTATTATCTGTTGCCGCATCAATGAGATCAAAATCAACGGATTGTCCAACCGCAATAACTATGGCATCAACAGGAATTTCAAAGTCGGAGCCTTTAACCTTATTTAACGGTCGCCTTCCATTTTCGTCAATTTCGCCCAATTCAATTGAATATGCATTTAGCACTAATGTATCTCCTTTTCCTTGGGTTATCTTCGATGTTGAGGTAGTAAAATGATATTCCATGAACTCAAACTCATTTTCAGGGATGTCTCTCAAGACTAACTCGAGATCCTTTTCGCTTGCAATATCAACAAGGTGAATTTTTTTAGCCCCTAATCTCAATGCTGTTTGCGCAACATCGACTGCCACTGGACCTCCGCCAATGATTCCTACTTTTTTATCCTTGAATTCTTCTTCGTTTTCACAGTATCGATATTTTCTTTCAATAAGAAAATTTATAGCAACATGAACATTAGGAAAATCTTCTCCTTCTAATTTCAAGGTTCGAGGTTTATATTGACCCGTAGCAATTAAAACGGCCTCGAAACCATCATTTTTTAGGTCCTCTATAGTCATATCTGGGCCTAATGGTTTGTTGAGGAGAATTTCTACTCCTTGATTTTTAATTGATTGAATATCGTAGTCAAGAACGTAGTTTGGCAATCTAAATTGAGGTACGCCAAACCTGAGCATTCCTCCTGTTTGATCCGTTTTCTCAAAGATCGTCGGCGCATATCCTTGTTTAGCTAAATAATAGGCTGCTGTAAGACCAGCTGGTCCTGAACCGATAATCGCTATCTTTTTTCCTTTTGGTTTTGTTGCAGGTTTTTTCTTTTCTCCTTCTTTTATCTCCCATTCTGTAACAAATTTCTTTAATTCCCTAATTGCTACAGGGTGATCTGTTCCGATAAAAGTACAGCTATGTTCACATTCGTTAGTACATATCCTACCGCAAATGGAAGGCAATGGATTCTTTTCTCTGATTAGATCTACTGCTTCCTGATATTCCCCGTTTCGAATAAGAGCAACATAACCTTGAGCATTTACTCCGGAAGGACATCCATTACAACACGGTGAACAAACCAAACCTCTATCGGTTAATTCTGTTCTTATGCTTGAGTTGCAGAATAATCCTAATTTGAGAATCTCTCGTTTCATTGTTTCTTCCATTTCTGCGGCACCTCGCATTTCACATGCGACTCCAACAATTCCCACCGGTTCTAAAGTTTCACCTGTAAGTTTATTGAGCCTTTCTAATACCCCAGAACGACCATATACTATTCCGGCTTTTTGAACTACTTCTTCTGGATTTGATACCTCATTTGCTATTGGTTTATCGTCATCATTCTGAACCATGACGATATTAGCTACTTCTTTTTCTTCTAATAAACGTTTAGAAATGGTAGTTATAAATCCTCCATTAGTAGCTCTCTTAAGAATCTCAGGATCTTTGCTTCTAAGCGAATAAATCCCTAATGGTTGTTTTTCTTCGAATTTCTTTTGAATTGCTTGAGGGCATCCTTCATAACATCTCCCACAATCTTCCCCTTGACGTTCTAAGATACAATAGTCTTTAAGCTCTGGTCGTAAGTT
This sequence comes from Promethearchaeota archaeon, assembly GCA_016840695.1. Taxonomy (GTDB): domain Archaea; phylum Asgardarchaeota; class Lokiarchaeia; order Sigyniarchaeales; family SOKP01; genus FT1-020. The sequence continues at coordinate 5,882 of JAEORV010000038.1, read as the reverse complement.
AACCATATCAATGTGCTTACACGAGCCCGCACATTTACCACATCCTTGGCATAAACCGACTTCAATAATTTCTTTATTTAATAATTCAAAACTCATCATGCTCCCTCCTTAATTTTTATCTCTTTAATTACACCTTTCGAATCGATGCTGAATTCCACAATTCCATTTTTATAAGTACCTTCCTTTATCTCAAAAGGTTCTGCTTTATAATCGTCAAAGTTATCAGCTCCATCAATAGGCGTTTTAAAACCTCCGTAAAAAACGTTCGATAAGTTCATGTTCCCGGCAATCTTGCGAATTTTTTCGGTCACATCTTTGTATTTTTCTGCATCTTGAGCATCAATCGCATTTTTCAATTCTTTTTCTAAACTGCGCAATTTCTGTCTGTATTGCTTGGTTTGTTCGTTTACTTCAATCTCCGCTCCTTTTTCGTAAGCTTCAATAATGCTCAACGTCATCGAGATTGAATTATCTCCGCCTAATAGACCTGTTATTAATGGAAATTCCTCAATAAGTCTACCTGTAAATACATTCTCTAAGATACTACCTTTAGAATGGATTCTACCTTTAGGAAGTCCCGAGGTAGGCAGTGAAAATCTAAAGAAATTACCAACTATATCTGGTAAACTTTCTGTCATGTCATCGTCTTTATCGGCTAACTTATCAGTGGCTCCGTATTTAGATGCCTCAGTAGCAACTTCAACATTTCCCATCAAGGTTCCGAACATTCCCAGCATTCTCACACCGGACCTATCAATTATGGGTTTACACCCACGACATTGCGTTCCGTAATCAACGCAGCGTTCTTTGCATTCAGTAGCAATATAACCGTTACATAAGAATCCTAAATCATTGAAACATGCTTCTTCGTTTTCAAAAATGTCAATTTGTCGATGAACCTCATCTAAATATTCGCAAGTTGATCTTCTCTTACAAACCTTACATAAAGATGGTGGTTTATCTACTTCTCCTCCTTTAATCGTCGCAGTTAACTCTTCAATTTCCGCTAAACATCCATTGATTTTAAACGATTCAGGTATTATTTTACTGATGGGCGTGATGTTGGCTCCTTTTTGATTAGCAAGACCGAAAATTCCCCCTGTAGTGGTACAATCTCCGTAAGCTATTAATTTATTTGCGTTAGATTGTATGTTCAACAAGATCTCCTTGTCTTCAGGTAATAAATATCCACTAACTACCGCAACATCAATCTTTTCTCCTTTCCAATCTTTAGGATTAGAAATGAGCTCAACTTCCATGTCATTCTGCTTTAATAATATTGTTTCGTGGAAGCATTTATTACATCCGTTAAATTGAAAAACTTTAACATTCATTTTCAAAAGTACCTCCCTCTGTTATTGCAGTACATAATCTTTCTACTATATCCTCGAAGTCTCCAACTGCAGTTTCTCCCTCAGCTGCTCTCGAAGTATATTGATTAATGAACTGATCGCTATAACCAAGTTCTTTAAACATCTTCTTCATCAATTTTATACGGCGCATGGACAAGAGATTTCCATTAAAGAAATGACACGCTCCTATACAGCACCCTACACATGAAACAGCGTCAGCACCGTTATTTAATGCATCCATGATCTGGATTGGTCCAATTTGGCCCGTGCATTGAACTCTAACTATTCTCACTGATGGATCGTAAGGCATTCTACCTACTCCCGCTGTATTTGCTGAACCTTGTCCACATTCATTACACATGAACACTACAATATTGTCATATTTACCTTCACATTCATTAATATCACAACTACTCATTACAAACTACACCTCCACCCGCTATTGGAACAATTTCATCTAGTAATTGGTCGTCTCTAAAGTTTAACAGTTGTATAGCCCCTGTAGGACACGCGGGCATACAAATTCCACATGATTTGCATGCTACTTCGTTTACGTCAGGTCGTCCATCTTCATTCATGCTAATTGCTGCAGGATTACACGCAGTTATACACATCCCACAATCCATGCATAAGTCATAATCGATGTAAGGGATGAGCATCTCCTTTTCTATATATCCTTTTACTAAAGGTTGAGCTGCTAAAGCTGCTGCATTCCCTGCATGAGCTACAGTTTCAGAAATATCTTTCGGTCCTTGAATTGTGCCTGCTAAATAGATACCTCCTTTACTGCTTGCAGTTGGATTCATCTTGATATGGAATTCCTTGAAAAATCCTTCTTTAGAGCGTAAAATTTTTAATTTTGAACCTAAAGGACCTATTCCTTCTGGAGGAACCATTGCTGCTGAGAGAACAACTAAATCAGCTTTCAACTTTAGAGGTGTCTGAGATAATGTATCTTCTACAATCACAGAAAGATCACCAGATATTGGATCTTTTAATATTTCGGAGGGTCTTCCCCTGATATACCTCACGCCTTTTTCTTGAGCTGCTTTATAATACTCCTCGAAGTTAAGTCCAGGAGTTCTCATGTCTATATAACAAATCGTCACATCGGCATCAGGATACATGTCTTTTACTAATCCAGCATTTTTGGTTGCAAATTTACAACATACACCCGTGCAATATTTATTTCCTACTTGTTCGTTTCTACTTCCAACGCATTGAATCATTACAACCTTTTTGGGTATTTTACCGTCAGAAGGCCTCATTACTTCACTTCCAGTCATTGAAGTAGGACCAAGCATTCGTTCAAGTTGTAATTGCGTGATTATATCATCATAACCCTCTTGTCCGTAATGATATGCATCAATTTCGGTAGGATCATATTCTTCGTATCCAGCGGCAACAACTATAGATCCAACCTTGAATGTTTTTGTTTCTGGTTCTTGGGAAAAATCAACTGCTTGAACAGGACATATGTTTATACATGTATTACATTCAATGCAATCTTTCTTGGATCGAACATAGGTCGCTGGAATGGCCTGTGGATACGCCTTGTATATAGCCCCTCGCGTGGACATTCCTTTATCCCATTCAGAAGGAACCTCAACGGGACAATTAGCTTCACATTCTCCGCAAGAAGTACAGTTATCTTTCACATATCGAGGTTTAATTTCAACTTCAATTTCATAATTTCCCATTGAACCCTCAACGCTCTTGATTTGAGCATTTGTATATAGCTCAACTAGGGGGTGATTTGCAACACCATTCGTAAGGGGCGAGATACTACATTGTGGGCATTCGTTTGTAGGGAATGTTTTATTCAATCGAGTCATGTGTCCACCAATAGTAGAATTCCTCTCAATTAAATACACTGGGATTCCTAATTCTGCTATATCATAAGTGGCTCTTAGTCCTGCAATTCCTGCACCAATAACTAAAGCTGCCTTGGTTGTACGGATCTTCTTTGTTTCGACTTCCTCTAATTTTCGTGCCCGATTAACTCCTGCTTCGACTAATTTTTTAGCTTTTTCAGTAGCTTTATCTTTATCTTTTTTATGAACCCAACTACAAAATTCTCTTACATTTACTTGCTGATGTAGATGTTTATTTAATCCCATCTCTTCAATCGTCCGCGCAAAGGTCCTTCCATGCTGGTTTTTTGAACAAGAAGCAACGACAGTTCGGTTAACACCTTTTTCTTTAATATCATCTTTTAATAATTGAACACCTGGTTTTGAACACATGAACATGTAATGTTTCGCTTCAACAACATTTGGTAAATTACTAGCAGATTCAGCAACCTCAGCAACATCTACCGTGCCTGCAATGTTATGTCCACAATGACAGACATAGACGCCAATCCGAGGCTCATCCTCGGGAAAACCCATCTTCTCTTGAGATCCTTCAGCTAGTTCAGAGTTTTTAATTTTTTCATCTTTAACCGTCATTTTTATGCTGCCTCCTTATCTTTAATTACTTTTGCTCCGAAATCAAAAGTTTTACCCATCAGTTGATATTGGAGACCTAGTGATTCTGCATCCATGCCTAAACAATAAGCTGTAAGTTGGGCAATATGGATCACTGGATAGTCGTAATTGCATCCTTTATTCTTATTAAGATAATCTTGTCCCGTCTCAAATTGAAGATGACAGAAAGGACAAATATCTAAAATGATATCAGGTTTAACTTCATCAATATTCTTCATTTTTTCTCCGAAAATCTTCATGCTTGCATTGCCATCATAAGCTTTTACTCCGCCACCAGCTCCACAACATGTTAATTGTTCATTAAATGGGACTGCTTCAACTCCTAACACCTCGATAAAATCTTCGATAATCGTAGGCTTCTCAGAGCTATCAAGTTCTCTAATCGTAGTTGGTTTAAGGAAATGACATCCATAATGGATTGAAGCTCTGAGGTCTACTTTTCTAACGATATGGTCTTCTATTCCCCATGAACCTATATCCCAACCTAAGACTTCTGTCATGTGTCTTACCTCAATAGTACCTTTAAACTCATAATCACCAAGTAACTTCAATTTTTCGTTAACTTGCTCTCTTAAATTTTCATCTTCTTTGAGATGTTTATTAACTTCCTGAAGCGTTCCGAAACAACCATTACACACCGTCAATATATCTGCATCCATTTTTTCTGCGATACATAGATTTCTTGCTGCATGGACCATCCAATCACCTTTATTAAAAGATCGGAAAACTCCAGGTGCTGGACAACATGCTGCTTTCTCCATTTCTAAAATTTCATATCCTAATTTTTCCATAACGAATTTAGTAGCCTTTTCAATTTGAGGATACCTGTTTGGCATTAAACAACCAAGGAAAAATGCAAATATCATATCTCTTGCCATTTATTCCTCCTCCTCCTTATCTTCTTTTTTTTCTGGTATATCGAATAAATGTTCTTCGATTTTTTTCAAATCTTTATCATCTCCCTCTTCTTTATATTTAGTTAAAGTAGGAGGGAGTTCTTCTAAGCCCAATTCAACCCGTTGCTTCCTTATTTGATCGTTAATTGGAACCGCGTGGCCAAAATTCTTCAAGTATCCAACCACGGCGCGATGATTTGGGCTGATATTTCCTAATTTTGTAGCATAATTTCTCAATTCCATGATTACATCTGTAGGTCTTACATCCCTAGGACAACGCTCATAACATTGATAACAAGTAGTACATAACCATATGTCTGGGTCCTCTAACACGCTAAGATCTCCGAGAACTAACCTCCGAATGATAGAACGGGTTTTAAGTGCTGTCCATCGGCCACTTTCACAGCTAGCAGTACAGGTACCACATTGAATGCATGACCATATGTTAGTCTTTCTTTCAATATTTTTAAAATATTGAGAGTCAAAATCTTCATCTGTCTTATATTTTCTCGAACTTTCTTCAGTATCCGATATTTTTACCACCTTTTTTATTAATTAAAAAAAAAAATAAATTTATAATGATACAATCCTACTTCCTTCACTCATTTCTAAAAATGAAGCTGCTCCAACAGGATCTTCGACAAAATCATACAGATCTTCTCTTTTAATTCCCATTAAATCCATAGTCATTTGGCATGGGTATAACTTTACATTGCCACTTTCTACAGCTTCAATTAGCATCCCTTTTACATCCTCGATTCCGAATTTTTTCAATCTCTTCTTGAAAATCCCTGTTGCCATTCTTTTATATGGCATGGGAATTCCTCGCCATGGAACCTTACCTACTCTAGGTTTCGATTTCTTCTTAAGATTGAAAAGCCCCCAGAATGTAAAAAAGAAGTTCATCTTTACATCCATTGCATCACCGGTTGTACCCAGGATAAACATCATCATAAATTTCTCAAAATTATATTCGCTTACAATATAATTGATTGATGCGTTACTAGTGTGTTCGCCAAGTTCAGTATTTTCAGATACTTGACCACTAGGATTCTTTTCTGTTTCAGTCATTTGACCACCTTTTATTTTGTATTTTTTTCTTTTTTTTTTTGCCTATATTTTAAAAAATTTTTTTATTCACATCC
>JAEORV010000037.1 GCA_016840695.1 Promethearchaeota archaeon | reverse complement strand
ATTGACTTTAGAAAACTTTTTTCTTCTTCAGAAAGAGTTTGTTCTTCTTTCAGTGCTTCTTTTATTTCGTACTGAATACCTAACAATCCCTTTTCCAATACAGTTTCGAAATCTAAAATCAGATGACCTTGTATGACAGCAATTGTAGAGCACATTGAAAGGAGAATTGTTTGCCTGGAGGTATTAGAAGGAAAACCCCTTGTAAATTCTAACATGTCACCTTCTATTAATCCTGACTTTGGAATGCGATCTTCGAGCAAATCCACGATATTTTTATCCTTCCATAAAGGGAATAATTTCTTCAATAATACTTTTCTATCCTTTTTTGTTATTGTAAAAGGATTAATGGTTCTTTTGTTCATGGTTTTTATTCCCAAATTTAGGGGAGTGACCCCAGAAGAGCGCAGAACTTTAGAATTCTTGATAAACTTGCGAAAATTTCGTTTTTTGATTAAATATGAAAAGGATTTTAAGGTGGACTTGATTCTAAATTGGAACATTTTACTCCATTTTAATTCTGTTTGGAAGACTTTATTAAAGGCACCTTTTTCGATGTCGATTGGGATGCCTAAAAAGCTTTCCGTCCAGTAACCCGCAATTTTATCGTCAGGATCGACATGATGAGTCATCTTTTCATAGACATTTTTAATGGAAAGAGCAACTCGTTCTCCATTAGAGAGGCCACTATCTTCGGTTTCAAACCATTTCTCTGAATAATATTTTGCTCTTTCAATGGAAATTACAGGCGTCTCGTTCTGATATCTTTGCCTAATACGCTTAATTCTGTCATTACTTGCGTATACAACCATTATTCTTTAAATCCTTATAGTTATTTTATAAGTTTTATTTTTATATATAATCTTTAAAATTCAGAAAATTCAATTCTATCAATGATATCCTCCTGAATTTTCTTTCCTAACCTCGTAAAATATGCGGCATAACCCGTAACTCTTACAATTAAATCTTCGTAATTCTCGGGGTTCACTTGGGCGTCGCATAAGCATTCAGATCCCATCGTGTTCATTTGAACGTGCAATCCTCCTTTTTCGAAGTATGATTCAACTAGGTTTTTAAAAAATTCAATACCTTTATCCGTGGTGACAACAGAGTTGGGTAATCTTATATTTAAAGCGTCGCCATATCCTGCTTTTGTATGATCAATTTTAGCTACAGAGTTTAAGGCTGCTGTAGGGCCATTCATTTCAGCTTTATTACAAGGAGATATTCCATTGGACACAGCAGTTCCAGCTAATCGTCCATCTGGCGTTGCGGGTTCTAAAGCACCTTCATACACATTTAAACCATAAGAACTAAAACTTGCTTTAAAATGTCCTCCCAGAGTTAGCCCTTTATTGTAAACCATATCGCAAAATTTATCAACTATTTCTACAGCAATAGAATCTACATAGTCATCATCATTTCCATATTTTGGACCATTTGAAAGCAATTGCCTGAGCGGTTCTTTTTCTCTGAAATTTGTTTGTAGGGCGGTAACTAATTCGCTCATAGTTACTCTCTTTTCTTCATAGACAAATTTTTTAATTGCCGCTAGGGAATCTACGGTAGTTCCTAATCCTCCGCCACCAATTGCATGAAATTGATAAATTGCTCCTCCTTGCGTCATGTCTTTGGCATTATCAATACACCCATCAATAGTGCATGAAATGAGGGGATTATGAAAGTGCTCCGCCCAAATTCCGTCCCTTAAATTTCCCGCTTCAGCAACAGCGTCAACAATGAATTGCAATTGCTTATAGAACGCATTCATGAGATCTTCAAAAGTTTCAAAATCTTCGGGATTTCCTGTATCTTCAGTGTCTTGCGTTCCAAAGAATGTTGTTTTTCCACGATTAAATACTAAATCGAGAATTGTTGGGAAATAAAGTTTAGAACCTCCCGTAGCTCCAAAAGTATCCCCGTTTCCACTAGGTTCTACACATCCTACAATGCAATAATCTCTAGCAGCTTCTTCTGTATAACCATCTCTAACCATTGCAGGGATAATAACCTCATCATTGAATAAAGCGGGGCTATTAGTATATTTATGAATCTCTAAAACCTTCTTTACAAAATCTTCCGGACTTTTCTTCGAGAACCGAAAGGAAACTGAAGTCGCTAAATTTGTGTTTTTTATGGCTTCTATGAATAAATAAGATAAATCATTAGTTGCATCTTCACCATCTCGTCCTAATCCACCAATGGTAATGGTCTCTACATCCGAGCCTAAATGATTCAAGCGTACACCCGCAATGTTCGGCCATATTACGACGTTGTTATTGATTTTAATTATGAATTCTTCTACTAACCTTAAAACATCTTCATGAGAAATAACATTTTTCTCAATATCTTTTTTATAATAAGGGTAGAGCAATTGATCAACTCGTCCAGGTGTAATTCCACTTCCCGCGCCATAGCTTATTATGGCAGCGTTCTGCATGAACCAAAACGATTGTAGAGCTTCATAAAAGGACTCTGGAGGGTTCCAAGGAACTTTCCTGCATATTTCTGCTATTTTTAGCAATTCATCTTTTCTTTCTGCGTCTTTTTCATGAACCACCATGTTATCTGCAAGTTTAGAAAATCTTATACTAAATTGTTTCATGGAATCACATGACATGATGACTGCTTCTAGGAAATTCCGTTCTAAATCGTTTTCTGCTGTATTTAATCGCTCTTGAGCCCCTTCTTTAATTCCTTTAAAACCAACTTTGAAAATATTTTTATATCCTACGACAATATGTGCTTGAGTATCAGTACAACGCCCTCTCCCTTTGATGTTATCAGCTGTACCTCCTTTAATGGCTTTCACTTTAGTCGGAAGTTGGAAGAGGAATTTTATTTTTTCAGAAAATTTACTGTCTTCGTCTAAAACAAGGTGGACAAATGTTGAAAGTCCAAAAGCTTGTTTAATTCTTTTTAAATTTAATTGTAATTGACTGGCTAATCCTGCCTTCTCAAAAAGTGTAAGTTTCATGTCTCTAACAGTTTTTCCTAACCAATAGGGAAAAATTTCGTTGAAAAACAGCTTCTCGTGTTCTTTTGATATGTGATATCCAAATTTTTTAAGATCTGAAAGTAAATATTTAAACACGAAATTGAAATCCCCTCTTTCTGTTGCTATTGGAGGTGCGATATACCTTGACGATCTATTTCCTACTAAGAGTTCTTCGGGATAGATATTAATAGTCATGTTCTCAAATGTATTCCTTAATGCTTTCGCAGCGCGAATAGATGGTAGGTCTCCTTCAGTTTCTCGATAGCTATCAGTATAATATTTAGCACGCTCCATGCATAACCAGTATTCTGCATTCAATAATCTATCTTTTTGAATTTGATTTTTAGGATGTAATTCTGTCGATTTATCTTTTGGTATTGTTTGAATTTGCATTTTAAAATCCTTCTAATTATGATTAATGATCTAATAAGGGTTATAATCGTATCTTTATTTATTTAGAACTTCAAATTACTATAGAATAATTGGATATTTATAGTTTCCACCTATTTAAAGACGGTTCTTTATATACACTATTAAAAAAATTTACGAACAATCTGTCTAAAAATAATATGTCATAGTTAAGATGTAACTGCATGTATAAAAAAAAGAGAGAACTATTTTTTAATTCTTTTCTCCACGAGTCTTTTTTCTATCAATTCTTTTAGAATTATAAAAGTATCTCGAGTACTTCTAATGAAATCCTTGTTGTCTGATCGAATTCCCGATATATCAACCACGTTTAATCTAAGATCTTCTTCTTCATACTTTTTTAGAGCCATACACATGTCGTTATTATCTATTATTGTAATTCTTAGCGCTGGTAGGTAAATAGCTGAATCAATCATGATTTTGTTAGTATATTTATTCATTACTGCTCTATTTGGCTCTATTATTTGCTTATGGAAGTATTTATTTAATTCTCCTACCCTTTTTGTAGAGCCACCATAAAGTATTCTAATTTCTAAGCCCTCTTTTAGTTTTTCAGGTAGGATATCTTTAAGCAATTTAACTTCAATATTTACTAAATAACCACAAATTAACAATATCTCCTTTTTTGCTTGCTCTAGCGAATTTTTTAGTGCTTTATAATATTCTTTTTCGCCATTAAAGAAATTAAACGGTGGTGCTTTGCTCAATGGGAAATTGAACTCGATTTTAGGTAGTGATTCTATCTCTCTAATTAATAGAGTTCCAGAATTATCTATTTTGCTCTTTTTCTCGTTTATTAGATTTTTGATAGCTATTCCTGGATCTATAGGTTTTATAAATAAGGGCCTGGTATTATCAATTTCAATTAGATTTTTCGCAGTTAATCGTTTAATCACATCATAAACTTTTGGTTTTGAATATTTTGTAATCTCTATTAAATCTGTTGCCTTTATTTTATTAAAAACGCCTCTTGTTTCGGAACGTGGAACTTTAGAAAGTTGAATTATTAATTTATATAAATTTTCTTCAGCGTCATTAAAATTAAATTCTAAAAAAGGATTTTCTAATGTCATATTTACCATCTAGGTGAGGGTTATTCAAAGTAATCTGAGTGATGATTATAAATCAGATTTAAATTGTTATATCTAAAGTATTTATTTTTTTTACAACTAATAAGTTTTTACTTTTTTTACAACGATTTAAAATCCTATTTTTCATCCTCTATTTCTTCCTAAAAAGGATTTTTTTAGACCAATTTGGTAGCATGAATCCAATATAAAATAATATGCCGCTAGAACTCATCAGTATCCGTGCTATTATCGTTATGATCGCCTTGATAACAAGATCCAATTCCAGTGGTGGAATTATTATGTCCATCGCAGCTCCACCTGCAAAAATCATGATAGATATTATAATCAGTCTTCCTTTCATTCTAATCTCTGGATCATTTGAATCTAGAGAACTGCGCCCAAAAAATATACCCGAAAATAAAATAAATGCAATCAAAAAGACAACATAAAACATGCCAAACGGAGCCATTTCCATGTAAAAATAACCGCTACGCCTCGCGATTAAATCAGGCTGTATAAAAAACAAGACAAAAAATGAGATTTCTAATAGAATTGCTATCAATAAGAATACTCTTAAAAATAAATTCCTTCTATCGAAATATAATAAACTAGTTATAGCTGTTAACCAACCGAAAGTCATAATAGGAAGAGGGACATACATGGTAAATAAGTATGTATAATCAGGAGTGGTTATTCCAAACCAAATCAAGAAAAACTGAAGCGGTATGGCAACGAAAAAAGTCGCAGCTCCAATCCAAAAAAAACCAAATATATACAAATTACGATTCTTATGCTCAAAATACTTCGATATGAATACTAATCCAATATAAATTGTTACGACAACAAAAATAGTACTAAATATTCCTTGGATCATTTCTAAAGCTCCAAAATCTCCAAAATCTGGTGGCGCCATCTTTTATCCTCAGCTCGCTGGTTTTATAATATTAAGGGTTGTTTTTTTTGTATCTTATATCCTTTATTTAGGTTATATGAATATAAATATGAGTGAAAGATATTACATGCTTCTACTTCTTTCTAAAAAGGATTTTTTTAGACCAATTTGGTAGCATGAATCCTATGTAGAATAATATCCCACTCGAGCTCATCAATATTCGTGCTATTATCGTTATGATCGCCTTGATAATAGGATCTAAATCTAGTGGTGGAATCAATAAATCTGTAGCAGCTCCACCTCCAAAAAGGAAGATAGAGATTATAATTAATTTTCCTTTCATTCTTATCTCTGGGTTCTTTGAGTCTAGTGAACTAATTCCAAACATAACACCAGTGATTAAAATAAATGACATTAAAAAGACAATGTAAAAAATCGCAAATGGAGTCATTTCAATGTAGAAATAACCGGGACGTGTCGCGATTAACCTATCATCTATAAATAAGAAGGAAAAAAATAGGATTTCAAATAGAATTGCCATCAAGGTAAAAACTCTTAGAAATAAAGTTCTTCTATCAAAATATAATAATTTTGTTACAGCTAATAACCAAACAACGGCTATTACAGGAAGAATGGGATACATTACAAGATAGTATGCCCAGTCATGAATGGTAATTTCAAAAAAAAGCAAGACAAACTGAATGGGAATAAATACGAACCAAATTGCCGCTCCAATCCAAAATATTCCAAATAAATACAAATTACGATTTTTATGCTGGAAATACTTCGATATGAATATTAAGCCAATGTAGATGGTGATAACAACAAATATCGTGTTAAATATTCCTTGAATCATTTCTAAAGGCGTGGGTGGTCCAAATATTAATGGCGACATCTTTATTCATCATCTCGCGGGTTTTCAATTATTTGTTGATCATTTTTTTTATTCTATATCCTTTATTTAGGTTGTATGAATATAAATTTGAGTGAAAAAAATACAGATCCCTTCAAAATACATTGTAGTATGAGTTTACGATATTAGATCATAAAATTTATTTAATATAGGATATTTCTTTACTCATATATTATTATTTAAAAAGTTGATGAGAAGATACAGAAGGCCAGAATAAGACTCAGTAGCACTCAGCTGGACTCTTTAATGTCCGTATGTGAACAAATAGAAAACGTCACAAAGACTCAAGGGATAAAAAAATACGGACCCATTCCTTTACCTACTAAAAGACTGCGTGTCCCCGTAAGAAAAGCGCCTTCTGGTCAAGGAACTTCAACATGGGCAAAATTTGAAATGCGAATCCATAAACGTCTTTTTGAGATAATCGCGAACGAAAGAAGCATGCATCTCATAATGAAGATTCACATTCCGGAATCTGTACTTGTTGAGATTGAATTGATGTAATACTGAATAAATCTATTTCATTATCTAGTAATTTATATTATTAACTACGTATATTTTCACAATAAGAAAAGAATGGCATTTTTTTATGGCTGATAAGCACAATAAAAGCTTCTTTGGGCATAATACGGGTATAATTATTGACAGTCCAAAAAAATCCGTACCATATATTTTTCTCACTTCTATTAAGCGAAAAGATAATGGTACGTGGGAAAAGATTTCGAAAGGAGAAGGAAAAACAGTAAAGCTTTCTATAGAAGAAATCATTTGTATCTTAGAAGTTATTAAAGGAAATCACGCAAAATGGCGTGGTTATCATGTTTTTAAGGATTATAAAACAGAAATTCTCGTTAGCTGGGAAGATGAGAAAAAACAAACAATTGTCTTAAGAGTAAGTGATTACGAGAAAAAACTGAGTTTTCCTAATCTAAAATTCTTTAAATTATTACTTGAACATTTATTGCTTGAAAAAATCGAGTTTGCAACAACAGGCGATTTTGAAAGTAAAAGCAAGGATAATTCAACCGAGAAAGAGGACTATAGCGTATTTTCTGAACAGTTAAAAGCAAAAAATGGGCTTCGCGTGGTAGAAACAACTGAATATGATGTTTCAATAGACACAATGAATATTACTGCGAAAATAATGGTTGAAAGCCCTAAAGCATTGTTAATATCCTTAGATACGGGTCACGAATTCTGGATTCCAAAAAGTACAATCCATGACGCCAATTATAATGTAAAAGATAAAAAATCCTTTCAAAAATTCGTGGTAGATAAGTGGATTATAGATAAAAACTTAGTATCAATGAAATATGACCAAGAATGATTAATCTCTTCTGAGGTTTTCATAAAGGTTATTACTAATCATTAATTTAGTTATTTATAATTCTTAATTTTCTTGATGTTTTTATGGAAGTTAGTATAGAGTTCTTAAAACAAATGGCACTAAATGTGTATGAAAAGGTTCATCCCTTGATCGGCACTGAAGAAGCTTTAGAGAAATTCGAAAGAGGTGCTGGCGGTGATGTCTCCATGGACATCGACATTGTTGCGGAAAAAGCTATAATTGAAACCATTGAGCGTTCAAATATCGATCTCCTTTTAATAAGCGAAGAAATTGGGGAAAAATTTATCGGAGATAAGGATGAAGCCATAAAAAATCAGTATAAACTAATCGTTGACCCCATTGATGGTTCAAATAATGCCGTTAGAGGCATTCCCTTTAGTTCTATATCGATTGCTCTAGCTGTTGGAAATAAAATTTCTGATATTGAAAAAGCAGTCATTATTGATTTAACAACAAAAGATTTATACTGGGCTGAACGAGGTCAAGGTGCGTTTTTGAACGGTAATAAAATTTTTGTATCAGAGCGACATAAACGAGAACTCATTTTCGAGATTGATTATAGACTCAGAAATCTTAACAAGACATTGGACAAATACAAGCGCATCATTGGTAAATCTTACAGGATTAGAACAATGGGAAGCTGCGCCTTAAGTCTTTGTCTCGTTGCTAAGGGAAGCATGGATGCATTCATAAACTTTAAAGAAATTATTAGATTAGTAGACGCTGCGGCAGGAATCTTAATCGTAAAAGAAGCCGGAGGAAAGGTGTTTACTTTCGAAGGTAAGGATTTAGAAGGAGAGTTGTCTATTAATACGAGATTTGCTTTTATTGCTTCTAATGAAAAGCTTGAACAATATTTTAAAAAGGAATTAGACAAAATTAATTCTAAAGAATAGAATCAATCTTAATCAGGAACATTTATTGGATAATTTCCATGTTTTCTCCTTATGTTTTGCATTGCTTCAAATCGGTCAACCGTGACTGCTGGATTTATACTATGACCAGAGCCAAAAATATAACCTCCATTAGGTGCTAATTCTCGAATTAACTTCTTTGCATAAGCTTCGATTTCAGAAATATCTCCCATTGCCAGCATTATAGGTGATAAATTTCCTGCAAATGTTATTTTATCTCCGTATTTCTCGTGTAATTTAAAGATGTTGTAATTTGGATTTGCAGTTGTTGATTCAATGGGATTTATTACATCAATACCACATTTTACAATGTCATCAAAAATTTCTAACAAATCCCCATCTGAGTG
>JAEORV010000036.1 GCA_016840695.1 Promethearchaeota archaeon | reverse complement strand
TACATGGGATTATGCTTCCAATAAGTCATCCAATTTCCCAAGCCAATGTGGAATCCATCGTTGAAAAACGCCTGATAGGCAGCAGGAAAATTAACTCCCCACCAGACTGCTAACGTCTCTTCACCCATGACTTTTTCGATATTTTCTTTCGGCGCATAAAAATCATATTGAGGAACGACAGTAATGTGGTCTGAATGCCATCTATCACGTAAACCTGCTGATTTAGCAACTGCAGAAATAGCCCCATCTGCTCCAATTATCATGGGTGCTTTATATTTTTCACCCTTTTCGTCGATAACTCCGGCAAACTTTCCTCCTTCCTTAAACAATCCCTTGATTAGGGTGGATGTTTTAAGTTCTGCTCCTGCGTTTGTGGCAAATTCAGCAAGCCAAGGATCAAATTCACTTCGATAACAATTCATGGTGATAAATTTATCGTATTTTGACGGATCGTAGGTGTTTTTTCCCGGACTGTAGGTCATGGAGTTAGTGGGCGTGGTAACAAGTATGGCTCCTACCTTGTCATCCTTGTCTACAAAATAACTTCTTTGATATTTTCCCTCTCTCATTGATGGACATTTATCAGGAGTCAATTGTCTCATAATTTCCGGAAAATCACGGAACATTCTTGGGCCTAAACCAGTTCCTGAAGAATTTTTTTCGCCAGGTTTTCGACCTCGTTCAAAAAAAATGGTTTTCAAACCCTTCTCTGCGGCGACTTTAGCAGTCATTGAACCTCCAGGTCCAGCACCAACAATTATTATATCATACTCTTTCATTTTATTTTCTCTCTAAATTTTCTTTGGTTCTAGTTAGATTACTATTAATATACTTTTTCGTCGGTATTATATAAAGCTTCCCTTTTTCAAGGTGGAGGAGGCTGAACATTAATGTTTAGCGATATCGTTCTATTATTTTTTTTAGCGAATAGTGTAAATTAAAAAAAAACCCTACGAAAGTTATAAATAAATTAATCTCGTAATACAATTCACATTGAGATTTTTATAGTTTCAGTATACTGAGATTTAGACTATGAACGATAAGGACGAAAACACTTACGAGGATAAAATACTGGATTGTTTAATGAGAAACAACTATGGATTGACGGTAGTTGGAATATCAAAGCTGATAGAAGCCAGCCGAAATACGGTTTATAGGTATTTAGGCATATTAGAAACAAAAAATCTCGTGTTTAGGAAAGAAATTGGGAGATACAACTTGTATTTTTCAAGAGAAGGGCGTCAAATAACTATAGACGTGGTAGCAGGTTTCTATAAAGGGTTACTAATTGCTCTTAATAAAGAACTACCAATCGAACCGGAACAATTTAAAAACATTGGTAGGTTCATTTCGAACTATGTATTTTTGCCTTTCGAAAAAGATGATATCGATCAAATTGTAAAAATTGAAACGCCCTTAAAACGAGAATTTCTAGACATCCTTGAAGTCATACGACCTTATGTAACTTTACTCCACGATAAAATTACGTTAAAAGATGTTGTAGTTAACGAAGAAGAAAAAAAATTATTGATTCATTTTATTAATTCGGACATTCTAGAAGAGTATAAGTCAACTATCTCTCATTTCTATATAGTAACAGGTTTTATCGAAGAAAAAATCAAGAAACGCATCAAGATTGATGTAAAATGTGACGTGGTTGATTATCAGTATTCCAATGAGGATGAAGAAAATTTTATTAAAATCTCTCTTGAAATAATATAATTTTTTTGGATTTATCCATTGCAAATTCTAAATAAATTAATTCTATTGAATCAAATCATTGAAAACAACGACATTATTCCCTTTATTTCTCTTTTACACGAAAACATTGATCATTAATGTTCAGCTTTAATGCATGTATAGGAAATATAAGGAAACGAGCTAATAAATGAGAAGCAATTAGGAGAAAAGAATAAGATTTAAATATTCTTTAGTCAAAGTATAACTATTATCAAAATCATGACGAGTATTAATTTCTGAAAAATGTTTAATTTGGTGAGCTTATGAGTAATAATTCAATTATTTCAAATTTAATCAATATATGTGGTGAAAAGAATGTATCTAATGATGCCTCCGTACTTGAAGCCTATTCATCTGACATGAGTTATGTTGAAGCAAAGGCTCCATTATGCGTAGCATGGCCTTCAAACGCAAAAAAAATTGAGGAAATCGTGAAATTAGCAAATAAATTATATTTTTCAATTATTCCTATTAGTTCAAGCGCAGGACCTAGACTCCACGGAGATACAATTCCACAGAAAGATAATTGTGTAGTGTTAGATCTTTCGAGAATGAAAAAGCTATTGAAGCTTGATAAGAAGAATCGGGTTATGATGATTGAACCTGGAGTTACGTTTGGTGATATAATACCTACACTCGAGAAGAAAGGTTTGAAATTAAACATTCCATTACATCCTAGGGCTTCCAAATCGGTGCTTGCAAGTACCCTCGAAAGGGAACCTGTCACCATTCCCAGACACATGTGGGATAGTTCTGATCCGTTGTTATGTACAGAAGTTATTTTCGGAACGGGCGATCTTTTTCGAACCGGCACGGCGGGAGGACCAGGTACAATAAAACAACAAGAAAAGGCGGGAATTGCTCAATTAAATCCAATGGGTCCGACTCAATTCAGTCCTTATAGAGTCATTCAGGGAGCTCAAGGAAGCATGGGAGTTGTAACCTGGGCGACAATTAAATTAGAAATGAAGCCTACAATTCAGAAGGTTTATCACCTTCAATCAGATGATCTTCAAGAATTATTGGATTTTCACCACGACTTAATTAAATATCGATTATGTGACGAGCTTCTTATTTTAAACAATTTAAATTTAGCATGTCTTTTGAAACAAACACCTCAAGAGATTAACAACCTAGCAAAAGAATTAAAAAAATGGAACTTAATTTATGTTCTTGCAGGGCGAGGAAAATTAGCAAATGATAAACTTGAATATCTTATGGGAGATATTGCTGATATAATGGAAGAACAAGGGCTCGATCCTTCAAAAGAAAAAGAAATTATTAACGATACTAACATATTACGAGTATTAAGACAACCTGATACAGATTCTTGGAGAATGAGGTTGAAAGGTGGACATCAAGACATATTCTTTTTATCTAATTTTGAGAGAATTCCCGAATTTGTATCGATAATGGAAAGCCAAAATTCCTATGATTTAGGCGTTTACATACAAGCATTAAACCTGGGAACTTCGCATCATTGTGAATTTAATATTTATTATAACCCTAACAATGCTGAAGAATCAAAACATTTAAAAGAAAATTTCTTAAAAACATGTACCAAATTAATGGATGCGGGTGCGTTTTTTAATAGACCATATGGTCCTTGGGCTAAAGAAGCGTACGAAAGACACAGTGCCTCTACTCAATCAGCCCTAAAAAAAGTGAAAAAAATATTTGATCCAAATAACGTGTTAAATCCCGGAGTGTTATGTTTTGACGATTAATATTAAAAAAAGAGGAAGATGAGAAGAATGGATGAAGAAGAATACGAAAGAATGATTCAAAGGTGCCTTCGCTGTTCTATTTGTAAATGGGTGCCTCAAATACAAGTAAAGAGCCAAAAATATGCTACTATTTGTCCGGCCATGGACGAGTATAACTTTCATACCTATAGTGGTGGTGGAAAAATCATATTGGCATTATCTTATCATTTAGGGCGGATTGGTCCCTCCGATGAACTACGAGATATTGTCTACAAGTGTACGGAATGTGGTGGTTGTGCCGTTTCGTGTAAATTTTTAAACACCTTAGAACCCCTTGAAATCATGTGTGAGTTTCGAGAAAGGTTAGTAAAAGACGGATGTGGTCCGATGCCTGCACAACAGAAATATATTGAAGCCGTGAAAAAAGTAAATAATCCCTACAATGAACCTCACGAAAGTAGGAAGGAATGGCTTCCTAAAGATATACAAACCGATCCTAACTCGAAGGTTTTATTTTATGTTGGGTGTACTGCCTCCTATCGGAGAAAAGAAATGGCAATTGCCACGGCTCGGATCTTGAATGCTGCGGGAATAAAATTCCGTCTTCTTGAAGACGAAACATGTTGTGGAAGTCCTATATTAAGGACGGGAGTTAAAGACGCCTTTTTAGAATCAATGAACAAGAATTTAGATGCTATAGAAGCATTGGATGTAGACACGGTGGTGTTTACCTGCGCTGGTTGTTACGATACTTTCAAGGTTGATTATCCACTGCATCGAAAATATAATTTTGAAGTCAAACACACTGTAGAATTATTTGACGAGTTAATTCAAGATGGAAAATTAAAACTAACTACAGAAGTTCCGTTAACAGTTACGTATCACGATCCATGTCATTTAGGTAGAAATGCCGAAAGATACGAAGAATGGGACGGCGATGTTGTTGAATTGATGCCCCTTGTTAATATTAATATTCCAAAAAAACCAAAACGTTGTGGTGCTGAAGGTGTCTATGATCCTCCGAGAAATATCTTAAAAAGCATTTCTGGATTAAAATTAAATGAAATGGAACGAATAATGGAATATTCCTATTGTTGTGGTGCAGGAGCTGGCGTAAAATCTGCATTTCCAGAGTTTGCCTTAAAGACTGCTCAAATAAGATTAGACGAAGCAGAAGATACTGGTGCTGAAATTTTAGTATCTGCGTGTCCTTTCTGTTCAACCAATTTACAAGATGCTATAAAAGAAAAAGGTTCTAAATTACAATTTTACGATATAAATGAGTTGATCTTGATGGCGTTAGGGATGGATATTAAAAAAGTAAAAGAAAAAGCGGCGGAGGTGGCGTAAATGGTATTAGAAGAGGATACTTTTAAGGAATTTGAAAAAGCTGTTGGCGTTGGAAACGTCAACGATGGCGAAGTTATTACCGATGCTTACGCTTACAATTGGTGCATGGAAATGTTTAATTACATGGATGGAAAAGAACCATTACCTTATTCATCTCGCCCTAAAGCTGTAATACTGCCTTCTTCTACGGAAGAAGTTCAAAAAGTCGTGAAATTATGTAATAAATATGGAATTCAAGTAAAAGCACAGAGCACTGGTCTTGGTCCGTGGAACTGTGTATCCTCCAACAATAGTATCGTCGTGGATTTACGCAGGATGAATAAAATCGTTAAAATTGACGAAAAGAATCTTTATTGCGTTGTCGAACCATATGTGAGTGGTGCACAATTGCAAGCTGAAATAATGAAATATGGATTAAATTGCCACATGCCTGGAGCAGGACCCCAGGTATCTCCTCTTGCGAGCGCAACAAGTATGAATGGACCTGGATTTACTTCGCCATCTACTGGACATAGTTCAAGGAATGTGTTAGGAGTGGAATGGGTTTTACCAGATGGAGAAATCATGAGATTGGGGTCATGGGGGATGAAAAACAATCCCGATTGGTTTAATGGAGATGGGCCTGGACCTAGCTTGAGGGGAATAATGCGCGGGTGGGCAGGGGCTAAATCAGGTCTCGGAATATTCACGCGAGTTGCTGTTAAGCTCTTTCCATATCCATGTAGTACGGATTTTGAATTATCTGGACATTCGCCAAATTACGACTTTAAAATCCCTGACTTCATGAGACTTTATGTAATGGATTGTAAGAATTTTAAAAGGTTGGATGAGATAATAATCCAAGTAGAAAAAGAAGAAATTTCTTTCATGTGTAGTTACTTATCTGGACTTGCTGTAATGGCGATCTTTGCCAACTCTTTTGAGCAGATGATGGAATTAATGGCGGTAGGAGGCATGAAAGCTCCCCTTGTTGTGATCATTGCTGCTCGTACTAAGCGAGAATTTGAATACAAGCAAAAGGTCATGGATTATATACTGGAGAAAAACAAATTGGCAAATATTATTGGCAAACAATATACTCCCTATCCAGTTTTTTATGCTGAAGCTTTACGTTCTAATTTAGGATTACACGGTTTTATTGCCACAGGGGGTTTTCAGTCTACCTTGGGGCAATGTGATACGGCAAAGATGTGTCTCAACAGTGCAACATTGAATGTTCCGGCGAAACAATTGTTTATAAAAAAGGGAGCAGTTGCGAACGACTTTGGGGAAGGAGTATGGATGACTTCCTACGAATCTGGGCATTATTTCCACGCAGAATCACCAACAATGTTTGATCAGACAAATAAACATAGCGTGAAAGGAACCGCGCAATATTTTGAAAGAAGTAATGAAATAGGTTTAGTAAAACATCTTGGCGCCCCATTTTTCGTGGAAGGAGATCGATGGCACGACATGTTTGGACCGCATATGCACAATTATCATCTCTGGTTGAGAAAAATAAAGGAGGCATTCGATCCTAATAATATTGCTGATGGAGGATTCTATATAACACCAGGGAAGGATAAAAAAGGCGCATTAAAAAAATAATGAGGTGAAAGCATCATGACTGAAGTGAAAGAAGAAAAAAAAATGGTTAGAGGTTTTGCAGGGCTCATTTATGCCGTATTGACTCCTTTAAACGAGAAAGAGAAATTTAAGGAAAAATTTGCTAACACAAAAGTAAAAATACTCATCAACGCCTCTAATTTGAATTATGCGGCGTTAGTTATTATTGATAAAGGTACTATAGATGTTGAAAGCGTTCCAAATAAGCCAAAGGAGAATCTGGAAAAGAAAAATGCCGGTTGGGATGCATTTATAGAAATGCATGCATCAACATTCCTCGCTTTCGCAATGAATAGGCTCTCACTACCAGGAATGGCAAAGTTAGTGCTCAAACGCGAAGTGAGATTGAAAGGTCTCAGAAAGCTGTTAGCAATGATGCAAATGATGAAAATTTTAGCAGAGTAAATTGTGATAGCGGCTTTTGTATTTACAAAAATATATAATAATTTTCAATTTCTAAATTTATAAGTAAAAAAGGCTCGTTCTAAAAGAAATTAGTTCCTTTAAAAAAATTAAATAGCGATTTAATATTTATTAACGCGATAGTCTAAGGTTTTATCATGATTGAAAATGAAGAATTTGAGTCAATTAGAGAGTTTATAAAACTAGATCGCAAATCACTTGAAAAGATTCAAGAAACATTGATTGACGACTCATATTTTTCATATAAAGTCTACATCCGACTCCAACCCACGTGCCTTTTAAAACGTGTAAGATTATTCATCATTTTTAGGGCGTTAAGCGAGCTCGGGCAGATTTGTTTTACTAATCCAGACTTACAGGTGTTAGAATCCGGAGAATTTAAGCTAGATTTTGAAATCTATTTTATTAGCCAAAAAGAAGATAACGAGATCCTAAAAGCATTAGATGAGATTTTGGAAATAGAAAATAAATACATTTTATCAAAAAGCAAGGACGAATTTATAACGCTTTTCAGCGAATTCGTTTCAAGTGGCACGATAAAAGATAAAATAGGAATAGAACCAGAGATTGGGGCAGGAAAATCTGGCAAACAACAACAAGAACAAGCTTTAAACAATGAAATTGTTCAAGCGGGAGGATTATCAAATATTTCCCAAAATAAAGGGAAGACTTCGAACGATCTATTTTCTAATATAACGGACCTTCAAAAAGATGCTTTAAAAGAGATAGGAAATATAGGTGCGGGTAATGCTGCCAACGCTCTTGCAGGTTTGATTAGCAGGAGGGTCGATATCAACATTCCTTCGGTTCAAATCATTGAATTAGACCAGTATATTAATAACCTTACCAAGAATAAATATACGCTATTTACCACTTGGAGCAACATCATAGGAGATAATAAGGCAACAATCTTAATACTGTTTAAAATCTCTGATGTCATTAAACTGGTATCCGTTATGATTGAAGGTATGGAAGATTCTAAAGCTGAATTGTCAGAAGCTGATATTAAATCCATTGATGACCTTCCAGAACTATACACGAGCGCTTTAAGCGAATTAGGACACATCTTAGCGAATCATTATTCTATTGCTCTTGGAAACTTATTAGAACTAAAATTGATGACCGAGCCTCCGGGAATGAGCCTTGATATCGGTGAACAATTACACGATACCATAAATAATCAAATTGGCTTATATAACGGGCTCTCTCTCCTTATTGCCACGACGATAATGATAAAGGATCTCATGGTTTCTGGATCTTGTATTTTCATTCCAGACCCGGCAACAATGGACAGGATGCTAGACGCGTTGTCTCAATTCTTATAATGTAGATAGAAAAACCCTTTAATGATTTCACTTATCTTCTAATGCTTTTTTAGGAAATAGACGTTTTCTCAATTTTGCCGTTCCAGTATCTTCATCGTACTCTAACAATCCAACCTTAGCCAATTCTTGAACAGATCTTAGAATGAATGCTCCCCCTATACCCGTAGTGTTTTTTAATTCTTCCCGTGTCATCTCTTCCTTCTCACCGTGTAGAGTAAATAGAACCCTGTAATGAGGTTGTCCTTGCCAAATTTCTTCAATCAAGACGCGATAAATAGACAATAATGCTTGAATTCTATCAAAATTTAGTTCCATTTCTTCCTGATCTGCTGAAGCTTGTGCAAATTTTTTTAACTCTACTTTCACTTTTTCGTATTCTTCTAACAATTTCACTTGCTCTTCGGTCATTGCACCTATTTTTTGATCTCTTTCTTGTTTTTCCCTTTCAAGCTTCCTAGTTTCGTCTTCTAACTGTTTTTCGTGAGCTTCTAATCTTGCTTTTTCTTTTACTAATTGCTTTTCGTGTTGCTCTAATCTATTTTTTTCTTTTTCTAATTCGACTTTATCTTCAAGGGCTTGCTTTTTTTCTTTGTCGAGGTTAATTAATTCGTTTCTCGCATTGTTTAAAGTTTCTGAAAATTGCTTGAATATATCTTCTGCGTTTTTAAGAGCATCATCAATTCCTTTCAAGGTACTATTTTCATCAGACATGATAATCACTTCATTAAATCATACTATTATGTTTGGATTATGCAACTAAGTATTGAATATGTCTTTATTTGTTTTTAACCTTTTCCTCGGAACATTTAT
>JAEORV010000035.1 GCA_016840695.1 Promethearchaeota archaeon | reverse complement strand
GTAAAAAAGGTCGAAGATTCAAAAAAACAAGAATATAATTAGAAATTTACTTGTCTCCCTTCAAATATATGCTTGAATTATTATTCTAATCAAAATATTAACCCAAAAACCGTGATTCTAAAATGATAAGCGATCAGAGCGTGGTATTTAATCTGCACGAAATAAAGACATCAAGAGAAAGAATGAATTATTTGAACCTTCACATCGAAATTCTTAAAGAACATCTTCAAAAATATGCGCATATGACAGAGAAAAAGGCTTTGGTTTTTATAAGAGAGAAAATTCGTGCGCTCGAGCGGGAGCTAAAAATTCGCACTGATTTCCCGCTGTAATTTCTATTTTTTTCCATATTAATTTCATTTTAGGCTAAGTTAGCTAAAAATTTTTTGTAACTTCCTATTAATTTTTACAAATTAATCAAATTTATTAGGGAAAACCACCCTAGTAAGGATAAATAGTGATATTTTATGACTCAACTTAATACTCTATTAAATGGTACGAGTGCCTTAGCGGCGGTAGTTATTGCTTTTATTACCTTAATAATCACAGCAGTGTGGTATAAAAGAACAAAGAATAAAACTTTTATTAGTGTTTTTTTTTTGGCATTAGCGTGTGTATTCGGATTGATGGGATATACTTTATCGTTTTTATCAGTGCTGTTTTTCGGTGAAAACATCTTGTACTTAGACTTTTATGTAAGACTCTGTT
This sequence comes from Promethearchaeota archaeon, assembly GCA_016840695.1. Lineage (GTDB taxonomy): Archaea > Asgardarchaeota > Lokiarchaeia > Sigyniarchaeales > SOKP01 > FT1-020. The sequence goes on along the minus strand of JAEORV010000035.1, from coordinate 8,308 downwards.
CTTATTCAACGCTCCCTGTAGGAAGTGTGGCCATCATGAACGTGGGTTGGGACATGTTCGTACCTTCAAAGAAGTACAAAAAAACATTGTTGTTAGCTATGGCAATTCTCTTTGTTTTTTATTATATCGTATTATATTGGGATATCTATGCGGTCACTGAAGTTTCTAATACTGGTGGCAGTGAACTTATCGACGATTGGCTCGTTCCCATGACTATTCCATATTTCATATTTTTAGGGGGGACCACCTTCACAAGTGCTTTTTTGGGTATTTCTTTTTTCCAGTTCTTCAGAAAAACTTCGGGAGATATTAGAAAACGGGCAATTATTCTCGTGCTTGCCTCGGTTTTGCTTGGAACGGCCATATTGATGGATACTGTATTATTAGTAGGCGTTATTTGGAAGGATATTCTATTCTATCCGAGATTACAGGTTATTCCTGGATTGCTCTTCGTGTTAATTGGATTAAAACCAGCTTAAGTTCTTATTTCTTTTTTTTTTAATCAATTTATCGAGATTGTCAGCATAATTGCTAATCAAACTTTAAAAAAATAAAAAAAAAAGAAAAATATAGATAATTAGATTAGACGGGAATGTCCCGCTTGTTAAAGATGATTCCTGCTATAACCGTGACGACCACGGAATAGACGATGAGAACCATGAAATGCAGCAAGACAAAATCCCATACCTGATCGACGAGAAAATCAGCGGTTTGAAAATAGCCGAATAGACTGAAATACTTGATTCCCTGTATTTCTTCGGGAAAAATACCCGCAAACGAACCTAGTATGTAGAAGGTTATCAGTACTCCAAAACTCAAGGATAATGACATTCTAGGAGTCAAAAATGTTGAAAAAAAGTACGCCGTGCTTATTAGAGCTACCAAGAGGACAAATAACCAAAAAAGCCCGAATATTAACTCACCATAATACACTTCCGCGGGATTGATGCCCGGGGATAAAAATACGCCTAGAAATATTCCGAGAGCCACAAAACATACAATGATGAAAGCGCTCGAGACGTGTTTGAAATACTTTCCCGTGAAAAACTCCCACCGTTTGATGGGCTTGGAGAGCATCAAGTCGATCGTCTTGTTGTCAATTTCTTTAGGAATGTCCTGTGAAGACTTCAGCATTAGATAAATACCGATGTACAACCAAGAAAACGAGATGAGATACGTGTGTATGAATCCTTCTATTTGACTCAATGCAATCTGTCCACCGACCATCTGTTGTATAGCTTCTGGATAAGCTGCAAGCATCTCTTCCATTCCCTCGAACAAGGTCGGGTCAAACATGGTCATCATCATCAAGCAAAAGAGAAACAGCAACGTCGCGTAAAACAGCGTACCCTTCCAATTGTTTAGTATTTCTTTCCACGATATATTGAACATTTTCGTGCGCTTATATGCCTTTTTTATACTACTCTTCAATCGATTTTTCACGCAACTACACCTCCTTCTTTTACATTGGCTCTTTTATCCTCATAATACTCCATGAAGATGTTTTCTAACGTCGAATGCTGTATTAATAGGTCCTTTATAGGTTCTCCTGCCCATTTCTGCTCGCTCAAGTCGTGCAAAATTTCCCTTGTTTGAATGGGGGGCAACAGAAAAGTTAACTGCGTGTTAAATTGATACTTCACTTTTGCCTCGGGATAATCCTTCGTGAGAAATTTGAGAAATTGTTCCTTACTGGTAAGCGATTCAAACTCGAGTTCAATGTGTTTCAGGCTTTTTGCCTTGAGGTTTTGAACGTTGGATATCTCTGCAATCTTGCCTTCTTTTATAATGGCAACTTTATCGCAAAATTTTTCGATTTCAGGGAGTACGTGACTTGAAACAAACACAGTGCTGTTAGATTCTTTCTGTCGCTCAGATACTATACGGTAAAACTCGGTTTGCATTATCGGATCAAGCCCTGATGTTGGCTCGTCCATGATTAACACATCGAACTTGCCCATGAGCGCCGTTAAAACACCTACTTTTTGTTTATTTCCCTTGCTCAAGACCCCCATCTTTCGATCCATAGCAATTTGAAGTCTTTCTGAAACGTCCTTGATGAAATCCCAGTCGATTTCAATGTCGTAAAGTTTCGCAAAATACTTGATGAGCTTCCTCGCAGTTATCGTTTTGTAAATTCCCAGTTCGCCTGGTAAATAACCGATGCGATTTCTAATGTCCACGTCTTTCTTTGGATTAATGCGTTCTCCAAGGATTGTAATATCGCCTGCATCAGGATTCAGGAAACCGAGAAGACAGCGAATCGTGGTTGTTTTACCAGCGCCATTCGGTCCTAAAAAGCCAAATCGAGAGCCTTCGGGTACTTCAAACGAGATGTCGTCGACCGCCTTGACAGTTCCTTTGGAATAATACTTCTTCAGGTTTTTCACTTCAATGGCATTCATTTTTTTTTCTCTATGAAATTTATTTTATTTTTCATTTTTTTTGAAAATTATTTCTTAATAATAATAAGAAAAATAGAGTATTTAAGTGTTTTCATTTCGTATGAAATTCATAATTCCTTAATTTCAAAAGAAGTGAAAAGGTTTAAATATCTAAAATCCCATATTAATTATAGAAATATACGATAACCCATCATTAAACATTAATAGAATCATGGAAGAGCAGAAAAAAACAAGCAAAATTCTAAGTTTAGTACGAGACATAACTAAAAATTACTTTAGTGAAAATATTGATAGTAATATTCTGGATTTCAAAAATAAATTACGAGATTTCATTTCCGATCCTCTTTTTTCAGATGAATTAACTTATCAACTTCGAAAAGAAATGTCTACCCTTGACAAACTTGACGATTACTTGTGGAAAAGCATTAAAGAAGAAATTACAGAGGTATATTCGGAATTTGCTCAAAAAAAGAGCTATCTTTTCGAAGGAAAAATACGGGAATATGAGAAACGATTAGTAGACATCGTAAAAGAATTTGGAAAAGGAAAGGGGCAAACAGATACTTTTTCCACCGTAATTTCATACTTGCTATTTCACGAAAATGGTTTGACACAGAACCAATTGAGAGAATTAACGGGATTTTCTGCGGGTTCAATTTCTAATACACTTAAAGCATTCGATCGTGCTTTGGTAAAAAGCTTGATCAAAGGCACACGCACTTATAGATATTCATTAAGCATTCCCGGAGGTAGCTTCGCACAGCTGGCTCTAAGAACAAGCATATTAAAAAAGGAAACCAACGACGAGGCAATAGAGTTTGTTCAAGAGAAGTTAGACGCTTTAAATAGAAACACATTGCATAATAAAAAAGGCAGAAATCTACTTTTAGAGCGAACGAATGAAATAATGAACTATCTATTTGAACGCAGGGATATAATCAACGAAATATCAAAACCCGAATTCATAGATAGATTTATAAAAAAACTGGAGTGATATAAATTGACAACAAAAGAATTATTTGCCCCTGAAATAAAGGAAATTGAAAGCGATATCGTCCAATTTTTAAGCACGTCTTCAATATTCATTGGACAAAATCCTTTATTAAAAAAAATCAAGGCATATTTTGCGACGAGAAAAGATCTCACCCAATCTCAGCTTCAAGAGCTAACGGGCTACTCGTCGGGAGCCATTTCACAGGCATTAAAGGAGTTAGTTAACACGGGATACATTCAAAAATCAAGAACATCGAGCACCGGGGAGATCACCTATTCGATGGAATCGATAATTTTAGCATATTTAACTGCACACGTGGATGCCATAAAGGTTTCAATGAGATTAGGAGAAGATTTAGAGATGATAAAAGCTGAATTTGAGAACAATAAAAAAGACTTGGAGGAGCTTAATGGATACAATGTGCTTTCTAAATGGGTGGATATATTTTTAGATATAATTGCTGATCCAAAGCAGAAAGAACTCGTCAGTCAAATGGAGAAGCAAAAGGCTGCTTTAGAAAATAAATGATTAATTCTATCTCAAAGGATCTAAGTCACTTTATTTTTACTGATGCATTAAAAATAGTTAATAATAAAAAAAATAGAACTGGTGATAAGATATGGAATTATTTGATTGGATATTTATTATTTCAGCAATAGTTTTTTTCTCGTCAATCATAGCTGTTTTTATATTAACAGCCAATGACAAGATGGATAATGTGAGAATAATTGGAATTATACTTTTTGTAATGCTGCTTCCAATTATCTTGATATTGATTAATTATATCATGACTGGGAGAGATATTAAATTAATAATTTATCTTATCTTTATCATCATTTATTTAGTAGCTGAATTTTTGCTTGACATGGTGCTCAAGATTGATTTTCGATCAAAACCAAGCAGGCACGTCCCTTACATCATCGTTGAATGGGCTGCTTGTTATTCTTTCTTGATTGGTGCTCTTACTCTTGATGTAACATGGGGATGGATAGTAGCTTTCTTTTTCTTTGCGTTTATAATAGCTTTAATGTATAATATCGTTAAGATGAAAAAAAAGAAATGAAATTGAACTACCTATAATACTTCAATTCTTTTGAGACACCTAATTTTTAAGCGAGGTATAATGCGTTTTGAAATTTTTTTTAAACGGCGGCTAAGATTTCTGGGGGTTTTAAAACACGATCTATTATGTGTATAATTCCGTTAGACGCTATTATATCAGATTTAATGACGCGTGCTTTATTAATTATTAGTCCATCAGCGTATTTAACTTGAATTTCTTGATCTAATAATGTATTGAGTGTACTAATTTTAATGAGTTGTTTTGAATCGAATACACCTGGTATGATATGATAATTGAGAACTTCTTTCATGGAATTGGAATGGTGCAATAAATCATCCAGTTTTTCGTGTGGAATCACCCCAAAAGCATCATTATTGGGAGCTAGAACTGTGAACGGGCCGCTCTCGTATAGTTTATCTATCAATCTGGTCAATTTTAACATTTGAACGAAGGTATAAAAATTGGTATCTGACTTGAGAAATTTGATTATATCTTCCACTTGAATATCCCTATTTAGGTGAATTGTAATTTCATTTGAAATTCTTGTATCCAAATACCAATATTCAAGTTAATTATTTAAAGATTTGTTTTAATATTTGAGCACACGAGTCTTCCAGTTCATAATTATTCTAATCGCTTGTCAATGCTCCTTACCGTTTCGTGGCAGACTTTAATGCAGTCGTTAAGAGTCTTTGGAGAGCATCTATCGGGAGTATCAGTGGGATAATGAATGTATCTTGCGTCTTTATTTGTAGCGAAACACGTTACTTGAAGCGATAATTCTGCTTTTTTTGCATACTTCATGAAACACATGTGATCTCCACCCGTGCCAATTATCGATTTTTGTTTCTTGAGTTCTATGTTACTTTGTTTAGCAATAGCAAAAATGATATCGTTCAAACTATCGTTCATTTTTTTCTTTTTAATTAACCCAGATTCATCCATTAGACCAACATAGCGCCCTATAATGTCAAAATTCATTGCAATCGACTTATTGAGGTCGTATTTATCATTTAGTTCTTCGAAATGCTTCGCCAAGAATTGTTTTGAGCCCCATAATCCAAATTCTTCGGCACCACACCAGAGAAAAATCGCATCGATATTTTCAAGCGGATTTTTCTTGATAAGTTTAGCTACTTCGAGTAAGATTGCTACTCCAGTTGCGTTATCTAACGAGCCAACTGATTTATCTAAACTTTTATTCAAAATCGCAATACTGGAGCCTATTTGAAAGCTGATTGCTAGAACAAGTGATACGGAGATTATAATGTTGAAAACAATACCCGTAATAACTAAATTAAAAATCGCAAGTAACGACCATATTGAAATAATGAGGGTTAATAATAGGAATGTCAAAGCTATAAAAAGGCAAGACACCATTAATACCATGTATATTGGTCCAGGAATTACCCTTGATACCGTGTCGTAATGTGCGGAAAATATTGCAACAGGCCTCTTGTATCTGGGTTTTTGAGCGCTTATTTCAGCAATCACGTTGTTTGATTGTAGTTTTTTCCCCCAATATATGAGGTTTGTCCAATCGAGGAGATATTTCATGCCTTGCATCAACGATATGACTAAGATCACGTGAAGAATTAAGATAATCCAGGCAAACTGGTTAAAAAATAGAATCACTTCATATATTATCATGTACAGAAATAAAAAAGCTAATAACAACTTCATTAGGCTTCCGCTTGAACAATTGAAAGACTCTTGAATGGAATCGATAGAGTTTTTTTCCAATTCTTTTTGAATGTAATTAATTCCTTTAGTTTCTCCACTAGTTCCAGCCTTTCGAGTGAAAGTCAAAGCTTTCACGTGGTTAATAGCGGCTTGTTCTTCGAAAATATTCCCACTTAATTCTTCTTTCATATTCCATTTAATTTTTCCAACTATATATGTTGTTTGATTTCGTCCACTTGAAGGTATAAAGATTATTGAAGTAACTTGAAGAAATCAACAGTGTCAGAAGTATATTCAATATCAACTTGAAAATAGCTTTTTACTATTTCCATTAGATATTTTAAATAGGGGAATTGGATTTTTAAATCTAGTTCTGCTTTAAAATGGTCCAAAAGCATTTTGGAATCGAGTTTTTGAACGCCTTTAAGATTATCGTTAAATTCAATTATCTTTTTTGATAAAATGAAGATCTTTTTTATTTCATTTATAATGATCAATAAACTGGATTTAGGGTCTTTTTCTTCGAAAAATTTTTGGACTATCGCTTTTTCAAATTTTAATTTCTTCGGATTAAGGATCTTCTCTTTATCTTTTATAATCTTAGCATTTTCTAACACTAGGTATTTCTTATACTCTTTTTTAACTTTGGGATATGTTTTTCTTGAAAGCAAAACGGTCTCGTGAAAAAAGGTGCCCTCTGTAATGTGTAGTAAGAATTTTTGCATGTATCCTCTTAGAAAATCGTTATCAAGAATGATTAAGACATTTTTTTTGAATAAAATTCCCTTAAGCACGTTAACTAAGAGCGAGGGGTATATATTGAGTTTTATGATATCAACGTCAAAATCTTCGTATGATTTAATTTGAGGTTTTTTATTGTCAAGTTTTAGCTCGATTTCAGGAATATCAATTAAAAAATCGCATAAAATGTAATCTCGTATATCTCGATTTTTGTCGATATATGCTACAAAAGCATGTTCACATATTATATTCGAAGCAATTGTTACTGCGGTGAGTCCTCTAACACTTTGGTCTATTAACTGCTGATCAACTATTATTTTTCCAATTGAATTGCATGCGGGACACCGCACTTCTACTTTCATATTTGAACTTGACGTGTTGCACTATCAACTCGAAAATTTAATTCTTGTTCTTAATAAAGTTCAAAATTTCCTACTCTAATTCATTCAAATAATCTTATTTTAGTCTCCTTTTTATCTGATCTTTGGCGTTCTATAATAGCGCGAGCCATTTCTTCAAAGATTTTACTTACATTCGTGCCATCTTTTGCGGAACATTCAATCCAACCCATGGCAACGTAAAGATTCGCCATTTCGCGCCCTTTCTCTTTTGACACAGCTCGAATGTCGTCAAGATCCAATTTTCCTCCAATTAATACAAACGGGACGTCTTGATTTTCTTTTATATTAGTTTCTTTAAATAAAGAGATCCAGTCATCTAAGTTTTCTAAAGTCCCATATCTCGAAATGTCGTACATGAAAATCGCTGCATGAGCGCCTAACAAAGCTCCCGGCATGAGAAATCGAAACTTCTCTTCACCCGCAAAATCCCATATCTGCAATGAGACATCGATATCGTCTACTTCCAATTTTTTCAGATAAAAATCCATCCCTATCGTGAGTTGGTATTTTTCTTGAAAGACTCCGGTCATGTATCTTTGAGTTAATGTTGTTTTCCCAACCCCGCCATCACCAAAGATACAAATTTTGTATTTAACACTAGTCATTACACGCTAAAAATAGTAACAATTTTCATTTAAATGTTTATGTTATTAACCAAGCAATCGGCATTTGGCTTGTTTATTAAGGATCGTCACTGACCTGTAACTGAATCGACAATTTTAAATATTTTCTTGATTCTATCCGTGACGTCTTGCAGAAGAGGTGGTCTTGAAAAAGATTGAATATTTGCGGCTAAATGTTCGCTATTTCCCGTTCCAGAAAGAACCACGTGTATTCCAGGTTCATGTTGGCAAAACCTGTATGCTGCATCGACGATATTAATTGCATGATTTTCTTTGGTGAGGAATCCTAGTGGATCATCAACATCAATGTCAGAATGATCGACTTGGTTATTCTTAATCAATGTTCTAATTACTTTTTTAAGCTTCTTTGGTCTACTTAGTGCCAATCTAACAGCAAA
>JAEORV010000034.1 GCA_016840695.1 Promethearchaeota archaeon | reverse complement strand
ACCCAACTTGTTGAGCTAAACTTGAACGGAGATAGTTCAGCCCTAGTTTCTAAGTATGGTGGAAGGATCTTAGGCATCTTTCCTAAAAAAGATATTAATAACCTGTTATGGATTAATCCTAACATTAAAGAAGAGTTGGTAGCAAAAAACTGGAATATAGGTGGAGATAGATACTGGATAAGCCCCGAAAGGGATTATTTCTACAAGAAACCAGAAAACTTTAAGGATTGGTATTGTCCAGGAGGGCTGGATCCTGCAAATTACGATATTATTGGTAGTTCTTCTTCGTCCTGTACAGTATCGACTAATATTTCAATTGTTAACAACACTTTAAAAGTAAGATACAGCGGAGAAATTACGAGACAATTTAAGCTAATTAAAGAGCCAATTTCTACAGGCGTGAATTATTGTGGTATTGAATATATAGATGATTGTGTTATTTACACTCCTAATGTAAAAGCAAATGGATGGACTTTGACTCAAGTCATTAGTGGTGGCGTAAAAAATCCCGGTACCGTCCTAATTCCTACAAAGACTGATCCTAAACCACTTTCTTACTTCCGCATCATCCCCGAAGACCGTCTCAAAATTGGAGAAAGATACGTAGCGTACAAGATCGATGTTGAAGACATTTATAAACTCGCAGTACGTCCCGAAGATATAGATTTTACCAAACGAGCCAAAATTGGATATGTGATAAAGATCCCTGAATCAGAGACATATGGTTTCTTAGTTAAGTTATCTGACGATATTCCTAAAAGTCAAGATAAATGCTTCGATGTTTCACGAGATCATCCTGAATCTGAGATTGGAGTGATTCAATCTTACAATGACGAATCTCCTAATAAAACATCGTTACAATTTGGTGAAATCGAGTTGCAATTGAATTCATTTGAAACCATAGCTAACACTTCATTGTCAAAAGCTAAGCACGAGTTAATAGGCTATATTGGAACTAAGGATGAGATATTAGATGTTGTAGAAAAATATCTTGGAATAACTAATCCTTCTCTATTTTAATTAGAAAAAAGAAGAAAAGAATAATATTACCTGTATCCAACCATCTCTAATCTCTTTGATTGTATCCAGACATCCTCGAGAAGAGCGGCAAACAATTTCACGTGTTCTTCAAGAACTGAACCCATTCCGGCTATTTCTTGACCAGTTTCGGTCTTAGACACTACACATACTACAACTTCTTCAAAATCCTTATTTATTGACCATAGATTTTCTCTAGGATACCACCTAAGCTGGCAATTATCAATAGCTTTAATTTGATTGAGTCTTTCCATGTCTTCTGGATTTCCCACGTTAAAGTTCGTACAAATTCTTATGTTTATGTGGTGCCTGCATTTCGAAAGTGCAATAATGTCTACGTCCTCTAATCTGGGAGCGATAATATGGAGTCGCATTTTTGCTCGTGAAACCGCATTATTTACCTCTGCAATCATCCCTTCCTCACTCTGAACGAACCAAACATCTTTATAGGTAAGTAAAGACTGCTCTTTCGAACGTTCCCAGAATTCCTTCATGGTTTGTTCAGACAATTCCAATTGATTTATTATATTAACAATTATATCATCGCTAATAGTTTCAAATATTTCCTTTTGGAACATTTCTTTTAGATTTGCAATACCACTTGTTACATCGTCATGAACGCTAGTTATCCTTTGTTCTAAATCATCTAAAGTAGATCTCAATCCTGATTCAATCTCTAAAAACACCGAATTTAAATCAGTTCCAATATCTATAGCTGAATCGGAGAGGCTTCCTAACTGGTTTATTACTTGATCAAGCATGTTTTGCGTAGTGTTAACAAATTTTTCTCTAAAATGCACGGTCATTTCATTAAATTCTCTCGATACAACACGATCAACGATCTTTTCTGCCATGTTTTTTATAGCAGGAACTCTAAATTGTTTTTCAAAAGTTTCAGAAATTTCGCTTTTAATTTTTTCCAATCTGGTCTCCATGACATCAAATTCTTTAATTATATCTGCAGGGACGATGTCTTTCAGGTTAACGATATATTTCTTTACATCACGAAACTGTTTTATTTCTTCAAGTTCTTTATTAAACGATTCAAAATGCGTTTTAATTTGAGAAGGAAGCTCAGTTTTCATTTTTTGAACAAAATCTCGATATTCTTCAAATTTCTGGAGTTTTTCAGATTGATCTTGAATAGACTTGAATCGTGTTTCTACTTTTTGAGGCGTAGTATGTTGAATGTTCATTATCGTTTCTTTAAACTGATGAATTTGATTCAATAAGGCCGCATATGGGGGTAACGCTGAGTAATAAGGGGTTTTCCCAGGGATTTCCCTTACTAATCCTTTTTGAAGTAATGTATTTGCAATATCATTTGCTCTTTCAATCGTCACATTTGACAATAGAGCAATCTCACCGGCCATTACAGGTCCACGACCAGTCATTTTAAAATACGTGTCAATTTCATCTGATGCTAATCCAATAAGCTCTAAAGATTGAAATCTTGACGATTTTGAGGGATCTTGTTCGTTCGACATTTTGTTTTCTCACCTATTCTTTTACATATACATTTTCAAGAAGCTCCAGATGTTTCACGGCTACTTCTTTTTTTAGCAAGCCGGACATTCTATCTTTCCGAATTTGCTCAATCATGTATTCAGGATAAAATGCTTGAGTAATGGGATCAGACAATAAAAACACCCATTCAGTGTTCTTTTTGTCCTTTACGATAGTTATGATCTTATCCTCTTCCATTGATTTCAACATTGCTTTAATGAATTTAAAGCTCTCTCCCGGACCCTTTGGTATCTTGTTTAACGGATACGGTTTTTCCCGGAATAATACGATGTAATCAAACTTGTCAGGATTTATCATGTTATTAGCTACTATTAAATTATCGTTAAGCGAAGGTGTATAATTCACAAAAAACCTTCGTACTACTTCAAGATATTTTTTAGCCAATTCTGCATTTGGAAGCTTGCTCTTTGCAGCTTCGACTAGTTTTACAGGAGGCGCTCTTGATATCGTAAAATCCGCTGTTAGAAATAACAATATATCTGAAAATCCCGCAATCCAATCTTGTTTTATAATATCAGTCTTGATAAATGGATCCAATGTTATTTCAAGGTTTGAGATGATTTTTCCTAATTTATCCTCTAAGAGCGCTAGTAATTCCTTTCTTGGACGAGCTCTTTCCTGCAAAAATTCTAATATAGCTCGACTTTTTTCACTACTATAAATCTGTGCCATCCTCTGCTCTTTTGTGAGATGTTTTAAGCGTTCCAAAAGGAATAGGGAATTTTTTAAATATGCTTTCAAATTCATTATAATCTCTTCCTTTTGAACTTCGTTTGCTATTTGCATATCTGAGGTGTATTTTAGGATCTCTTCGTTAATCTCATGAATAATGTTCTCGCCAAAATGGTCAGGATCTTCGCCTAACTCGAGTAATAGATTTACCATTATTGGCGTTTCGGAATCCATTCCCGTGAAGTGGCTTGTTACATTGCATCGTGACCTTTCTAATCTGACTAGAACATTTCCAGATTCACCTGCTCCTGTGATATGGGCGTAGAAAATGCGCATCATGTCATCTAAATCGACGTTTAAATTGTCTGGATAATGAATTGGAACAATTAAACCTTCACTTTCGGTCCACTCCGTTATTATATATCCTAAAGGCATTTTTTATCTTCTCTAATCTATATTTTTTGTGATTTGAATTTTTTTATTTCATTACTTTATCTGGTTTTACGCTCGTTCCCGCTTTTTCAATTTCTGGTTGAATGCGTAAAATTTGTAATTGCTCTCTCAATCTTTTTTTAACAATCGCATCTCTTTTGCTTACTAAGATTGGAGTTGTCTTCTTATTTCTTCTAATTTTTCTTCTTAATGATCTTACTCTTCGTATTATTGGAGGGAATCTGAAATATAATTGATATGATGTAAAAACTATTACAAGACCTACTAGTAAGGTAATTAATCCTAAAGTTAAAGGCGTCCAATCAATACCCGGCACAGGTGGAGGAAGAATCCCTATTATTTTATACCAAATCCTTAAGTTCACATTATCTACTGAGACGGTAATACTCCGGTTCAGTTCAAACTCATCACCTAAATAAACTTGAATAGAAAAATTAACATCATCCACACTTTTAACTAAATCATAGAAGTTAAACCCTCCTTCTTTTGCTTCTTGAAACGATGTAGTTGCTTGACCTAGTTTGATTGTTTCCGTATGTATTTTATCGTTAATTAAGACCCTTATTGCAGAATTTGGAGATAAAGCAGTAGGCCATTCTTGGTCGATTTTATAATAAAAATTGAGATTTGCTTCTAACACGATAATGGTGTTACTCGGATAATATTTAAGCGCGCTAATTTTGGATGCATCCTGATTCCACGATACTGTGGTAAGTTGGGTAATCTTCTTCTCATATGTAAAATTTAAATCACACGATAAAATTCGAAGATCGTCCCAGGCATCGTCATCCCAATTCCAGTTATCTTCACAAAAAATTCTCATACCTACAGTTATAGTAAAATTATAATTATCTTTAGCTAAAGCTGAGGTTATATAGAAGATCAAGGTTTCTTCGGGTACGGATTCTAAGAAAGTAGCAGTGATATTATCATAGGCTCCTTTTGTGTCATTACCTAAACTACTTGTTTGAAATGAAGCAATTTCAAAAACATCTTTTTTTCCAACATCTGATACTAAAACATAGAACTTTACATAATCATATGTTGCATATTGGGTACCTCCATTATCAACAGTATCCCCAATAATTTCTATACCTCCAACAATATCGCTTCCATCATTACCAGGGAATGCATGCACGGTTGCATTCGCAACTGCACTAATGGAAGCAGATGTTATAATGTAATCGGACATGTCAACGGGCATTGTAATATTTCTGTCCCAATGTATGCTCGGGGATTGAGTAGAATCTTCTCCATCTCTCCAGTCATGGTAAACATAACAACCATAATCATCAATACCAAAATTGTCAGGCAATAATGGAAAATAAGAATTTGTGGTATTTCTCCAACCATCACTATAACTCTCGTTTTTGATGACTCCTGAAACTTCCGAGAACTCTCTTTTATCTCCGAGAATTTCAAAATTTGCCATACCTCCCCCTATTGAAGTATCGACATCAGTAGGATCTATTTCTTCGCTGGAATACCAAATACCCTGGGAAGTAAATGTATTATAATCTAACCATTGTCTATTACCCAATTCTTCTGTTGATACACGAAGATTTTCAAGACCTTCTCCCTCATTCGCCCTATAATTAAAAATAGCTGGAAAGATTTGCATCATAAAAGGAAACAAAATTATTAAGAAAAATAACAATAAGACTTTTCCGTTTAGAGATTTTTTTGGTTGTTGTGCACGAGCTTCAATTTTTAATATTTGCCTTTGTTCTCGCAATCTCCTTTTTATAAAATCTTGCCTTTCTTCAACAGTTATAGCATTTATTCGTTTTCCTTTCTTTATTTTTCTTCTTAATGATTTAATTGTTCTTACCATTGGCGGGTATCTAAAATATAATAGATAGGACGTATATCCAACAATGAGAGCTACAATTGTAATCCCTAAACCAATAACCAGAGGTGACCAATCGATTGGTGTAGGAGGGGCGGGATCTACAGATCTCAAGTCATAGGAAATCCAAAGTGATATATTATCTATTGAGATGGTGATGTTGTAATCAAGGTTAAATTCATCAGTGAGATAAATTTGAAATGAAAAATTCACATAATCTGTAATTAATGTTGTGACATCCCATCCAGTTAATGAGATTTCTTGATAGGTCTGATTTAAATCCTTTAATTTTATTGTTTCTGTATGAGGGTAGGTGTTAAAGAGAGCCCTGATTTCAGCATTGGGAGATAATGCGGTAGGCCAATCTTGATTGATTTTATAACTAAAATTAAGTCTTGCATCCGTGACAATTACATTATAATCTGAACTGAGGTCACTAATCTTTTCGCCTCCTTGGCTCCACGATGCTGAGGTAAGTTGGGTTATTTTTTTTTCATAAGTAAAATTTAAACTGCACGATCTAATTACTAATTCCGTCCATGAGTCTGAATCTGACAATATGTTATCTTCGCTCCAGATTCGTATTCCTAAGGCTATTGTAAAGTTTCTATTGTCCGTGCTTAAAACGGAAGTTAGGTAGAATATTAAATCTTTCTCTAAAACAGCTGTCATATTCGTATCCGAGAGATAGTCGGTAGCTCCATGATCATCATCACCTAAAGTTGTTGTTTGATTATAGGCGATTTCATATATTTTTTCTTTTTGAAGATCAGAAATTAAGACATAAAATCTTGCGTAATCCCATGTAGAATGATCGTCAATATCTGGCTCTCCTAAATCCGCAACAGAATCAATGTTGTCATCAACAGTTGCGTTGAAAACCGCATTAATAGACGCAGATGTGATAATATATTCTGACATATCAACAGGCATCGTTATGTTTCTTTCCCATTGAACGCTAGGGGATTGATCTGCCTGTTCACTCCACGCGTGAGTAACCCAACAACCATAGGATCTGATTTCAGAATCATCTGGTAAAGCGGGAAAAGAAGGATTGGTTGTTTTATTCCACTCTGAATCGAGGGGTATACCTGATATTTCTGAAAATGTGTGAGTCTCCCCGATTACCGTAAAATTTGCGGCACCATTATCAATGGTTGCATAAATATCTGATGGATCTCCTCCTTCAGACGCTGTCCAATAGGCGGTGTTGTCAAATTCCGTATTATTTAACCATTGAGTGGAATTGGATGAGATTAACCCAGAAGTGTGCAGATTTCCCTGAGAACTTGCATCTATTGATATATCTTTCTGGTTTATATATAAAAATTGGAGAAGAAAAGGATATAAAATCAATAATCCCAATAACAGCACTGATTTGATCCTATTATTTTTTATACATGTTCACCCTTAGAACATTAATTATATTTTCTTAGTTAATATGTAATATTTGATAGTAATCATTTAAATTTGACTATGTTTAAATATGAAATTTCTGCATTTTTATTAGAAATTACATATCAATTTATTTTGTTAAGTTTTAAATCTTATCTTCATGATTGATTAACTTAAAATGGTCCCTTCACAAACCCTCCGTCTACTTGTATCACCGTACCCGTGATGTAACTCGCTTTCTCAGAGGCTAAGAAAACCACCAGACTTGCCAGTTCTTCGGGTTTGCCTAACCGTCCCAATGGTATTTGATCCGTCCACGCTTTTTGTACCTCAGCTTCTGATTTGCCAGTATCGTTAACAGTTTTATTGATCAATTCTTTCATCCGATCAGTTAGGTTTGGACCGGGGCAGACGACATTGACCAAGATGTTATCCTTTGCATGCTCGTTAGCGATAGTTTTGGCGAAACCTACAACTCCAAGTCGAGTTGTATTCGATAATACCAGGTTTTCTAGTGGTTGCTTGACAGAAACAGAGGTAATGGCAACGATCCTGCCATACTGTTGTTTCTTCATCAGTGGAATGAGCAATCGCGCGATTCTAATAAACGAACGCAAGTTTAAATCAATTGAATCCGTCCACTCCTCGCTACTTATCTTATCTATTGGCCCTGATGGGGGTCCACCTGCGTTATGAACTAAAATATCTATTCTCCCAAATTTAGATACGACTTTATCAATTAGATTATATATTTGGTCTTCACTCATTAAATCTGCTACAATGGGATAAATTGTATTATCCATTTCTTTTGAGAGCTCTACTTCGCTTTCGATTTTTTCCTTAGCCGTTTTTAAATTATCTTCAGAGCGACTACAAATGACAACACTGGCGCCCTCATTGTAAAAACTTTTTGCACAAGCAAATCCTAACCCTTTACTCGAAGCTAACACCAAAGCTATTTTATTCTTTAATCCTAAGTCCATGTATAAGTCACGCTCATGTACAATCGAATTTACTTTATTTTCAATATTTTACTTTATATAAGATAGTCACGGTATTATAGTTAAGTGTTAAAACTACGCTTAAAAACTAAAATTTTAATCCAAGTATGCTTTTGTAACATTATTATCGCTCATTATGGACGGATATGGTTGAAAGTAAAATAAAGGAAAAACTCACGATTAACGAAGAAAGACCATTTCTCAGGCTCTACCTCATAGTCATTGCCTTAATAACAATCATAGTAACCACGTTTCGAATAGCGACATACTTTGTTCCCTTGGATCATTCCTCCATGAATATTCTCATGATTTTAATGCGAGGAAAGGACGTGGATTTTGTAATCCTTCGCCATTGGATGGATAATGGTCTCTATGAAATGTACATTGCTCCACCGGGTTATATTTTTGGACATTTTTATCTTTATCATTGGTATTTCATTTTTTATCCATTTTATATTCTTCCGCTTGATATTTCCATGTATATTTGGGATGTGCTTAGGTTAATATCAGTGGCTTATATAACTTTTAATATTTCAAAAATAACTAAAAATAAGCGCGAACTTCTCTTAGTATTGGTCTTTTGTGCTATTGGTTACGCTGTTGACATGTTTCTTAATAATGCAAATTGGCTGATTTTACTCCTGCTCTTTGAATCATATCGTCAACTTCAAAAGGACCGAAAGACATTGTCTGGGATTCTTTTTACAATTGCTACATTTAAAATCATCGTTATAGTTTTTCCATTTATCTTGCTCATCACAAAAAAAATCAAAATTAAAGATTTAGTTTATTATATAGCCCCTTTCTTCGTTCTTTTTATTCCATATCTCGTTAATCCTCCGTATTTTTGGCAAATGTATGCTAATTGGACAGTTTCAGATCTAGAAGAATCTAACTTGATTTTACTATTCTTGCATACGATATTAAAGGTATTTGAGCCTGCTCAGTTAATGTTCGTTAGTTTTGGCATCTTTCTAATCTATACAAATATTGAAAAACAACCATGGAAAAATCGAGCTTTCTATATTGGTTTTATTATTCTTACCACGATGTTCGTGTTCTATCTCGTTTTAATGGGGACTTTCACGCGCTCTCCAACTTGAAAAAAATTTTGTAAGAAATAGTTGAAGAGTAATGA
>JAEORV010000033.1 GCA_016840695.1 Promethearchaeota archaeon | reverse complement strand
GAATAAAGTATCCAAGGAATTTTCCATTTTACTATTCTTCTAAGCTTCTTTTTTAGATTAAAATAATTAGTTAAGTATCAACCTTAAATTTTCTCTTCAGTCTAAGGTAGTAAAAATGCTTTATATCAATTATAACGATTTCTCATTTTTTGTCCGTATTCATACAACGCTAAATAGGATTTACCAGCTCTTCGCAAGCCAGGATATACAATGAAATCGTCCTTTATGAGCATTTTATAAAACTCGTCTCGATTTCTATCAGGATATTGATGTAAAATTATAATCAAAATCTTATCTAAAGACTCCACGTGTTCCTTAATTTGTAATAAATTGCTGTAATAACCCTTAAAACCTTCTCCTTCCATGTTTCCCCAAGCGTCTGTTTCGAGTACCACTAAATCAATGTCTTCTGAGATTGCTGCTTTACTGAGGTCTAAAAATTTCTGAGTTTTCGAGATCCAGGGTAAATCTAACGGATTATTGAGAGAACCAATTTTCAAGGGATACACTTTTCTTAACTTCTCTATCGTTTCACCTCTGAAGTAGGGCATTTCTAATCCTAATTCGGTTAAAGTATTCGTCGCTATTATTCCGAATCCTCCCGACCAAAGGATTACTAAGGTTTTTTTTCCCTTAGGATATTGAATTTCTTTAATCCCTTGTTTTTTATACCGATTGATGACTTTAGAAAAAAGATATGTGCGATCTATCAAGTCGTCTAGAGAGTTTGGAACTTCAATAACGGGAGTTTGCTTGAAAATTGCCTCCCAAATCTTTTGAGTCGTCCCAACTGAACCCGTGTGAGTTAATACTGCCGTTCGAGCTCTATCAGTTTTACCTCCATTTATGAATAAGACAGGTTTTTTCATGTTTTTAAGGGCGTTAAACAACCTGGTACCTTCGTCTTGATATAATTTGGGGAATCCCTCAAAATACACGCAGATTATATCGGTCTCGTCATTATCGTTATAATACTTTAAAAAATCAGAAATTTGCAAATCCACGCAATTTCCTATGCTAGCACCCATTGAAAACCTAAATCCATGACGCGCCGAACCGAATTTTACCATTTTTGAGTGAAGATCTCCAGATTGAAAGACTAAGGCAATATGTCCTTGTTCTAATGGAAAACTACGAAGATAAGCGATCTTACCACTCGGACAGTAAATACCCATGCAATTGGGGCCTATAACACGAGTGCTAATACCTTTTCTATTAATCATTTCCTTAATTCCTTTTTCAATCTTAAATCCTTGCTCGTCAGATTCTCCAGTACCAGCTGTGAATACGTGAATAAAATTAACCACTTTCTCAGCAAAAATTCTTTCCAGCGCTTGAATTAATAGATCTCTTTTTACAGCCAGTATTAAAAGATCAATCGTATCTGTGGGTATCTCAGTAAATGATTTATAGCATTTTATATCAAAAACCTCCTCCTCTGAAGAAGAAACTAAATATAGATGCTCTAGATCGAATCCTTGTGCTTGAAAACCTTCAATAAAACTTCTTGCCGTTGCCCTCGCGTCGTAAATGGCTACAGTTTTAGGTTTAAACAGCAAGTCCAAAGATTTCGCTTTATCATCAGTCATTAATCGATTCTTCCTTGATTATTTCGTTTAAGCAATTATAACAGTATTTAGGGAGGGAGCAAAATTCAGTCCCGCACTTCGAACAGGTATATTTTATTTCATGTTGAATGAGCTTTAAATTTTCATCTGAAACTATTCTTTCCGATTTTTGAAATTTTTTGATGACAAATGTTAAACCAAATGATATAATGACAAGAAAAATACCTAAAATGAGTGTTCTTGGGAATAAAAATGGAAAATTAGTGCTATAATATATCGGGGAGTGTCTTGAGAGAAACACGTAGAAAAAGAAGTTTGGAAAGAAAAAAGTGGTTAAGTTCATAGTGTACGCTTTTTTGTAATCGACAAATATGAAAATTGGAATCAAAGCCACAATACTCCATAGGATGTAAATAAACATTAATCTAATTAACTCGTCAAACATTATGTAATTAGCAAGTACTTGTATTATAATTCTTTGCTCTAAAGAAGCACCTGCATCAAAATTCACGATAAAATTATAGCTAAAAAAATATATTAGAAGCGTGAGAATTAAGATTTGAATTATAAATATTATTAATTTGCTTTTAATTATTTTTTTCAAGTTGTTCATTCTAAAATATAGTAATATGCCATGAAATTAAACTCTTTTAAATATTGCCAAATAAAAAGACTCAAAACCGTAAATTTTTTTTAGAATGATGTATTAATTTTGTTATAGTGCAGAGTTTATCACCTTGTTTTTATAATAATTATGTCCTTAAAAACATTAGAGGTACTTTTCTTCTATGAATAATGTTAATTTCATTAATATTACAGAGGTCTTTATGACATGAGTTATACTTTTAGCCGTACAAAGCTTATTGAAAAAATTAAGTTTGGCTTGTTATCCCCGAACGAAATTCGAAAGATGTCTGCCGCTCGGATTATTACAGCCGATACTTACGATGAAGATGGATTGCCTATACCTTCAGGTTTAATGGATCAAAGATTAGGTACTATTGAACCTGGCCAAAGGTGTCAAACTTGTGGTAATCTTGTATCAAATTGCATGGGTCATTTTGGTCATATAGAACTTGCAAGACCCGTGATTCACGTGGGATATGCGAAAAAAGTCTTGAAAGTACTAAGATCTATTTGTCCTGAATGCTCTAGATTAATGTTAACGGACGAAGAAAAAGAACAATATAAGGAGGAACAACTCGTACATAGAGACTTGTATTTTGAAGGAGACGAAGATTCAACAAAACTCGTGTTTAAAAAAGCTCGTAAAACGAAAATCTGTCCATATTGTGGAGCTACTAAGAAAAAAATAGTTATTGAGAAGCCAACAACCTTTTACGAAGAAGAAGAAGGAAGGGGGTCCAAGAGAATTACTCCAATTGAGATAATTGGAAGATTAAAGAAGATGGCTGATTCAGATCTAAGAATCCTTGGAATACTACCAGAAAATGCCAGATTAGAATGGGTGGTTTTTACCGTTTTGCCCATCCCGCCCGTGTGTGCGAGACCTTCTATCACATTAGATAGTGGAATTCGTTCTGAAGACGATTTAACGCATAAATTAGTAGATGTTATCCGTATTAATCAACGATTGAGAGAAAACATTGATGCTGGTGCGCCTCATTTAATCGTTGAAGATTTATGGGAATTATTACAATATCATATCACGACTTATTTTGATAATCAAGTGTCTGGAATACCTCCTGCAAGACATCGTTCAGGCAGGGCGTTGAGGACATTAACTCAAAGATTAAAAGGAAAAGAAGGAAGATTTAGAAGTAATTTAAGCGGAAAAAGAGTAGATTTCTCGGCAAGAAGCGTGATTTCTCCAAATCCTTACATTAGCATAAACGAGGTAGGAGTACCAATAGAAATTGCGAAAATTCTTACCATCCCAACCAATGTTAACGATTGGAACATTGAAGAGATGAAACAGTTAGTCATAAATGGCCCCAATATTCACCCAGGAGCCAACTACATCATTAGAAACGATCGCAGAAGGATTGACCTTCGCTATGTTAAGAACCGAAAAATCATTGCCGACATGTTAGCGCCAGGATTTACTGTAGAACGCCATCTAAGCAACGGAGATTTGGTATTGTTTAACCGACAACCATCTTTACACAGGATGTCTATTATGGCTCATGAAGTCAAAATAATGGATGGACGGACATTTAGATTAAATTTAACCGTATGTCCACCATATAACGCCGATTTTGACGGCGATGAAATGAATTTACATGTGCCTCAAAGCGAAGAGGCGAGAACTGAGGCAGAACTTTTGCTAAAAGTTCAAAATCACATCTTATCTCCCCGATTTGGTGGACCAATACTAGGGGGAATTCAAGATTTCATATCCAGCGTATTTCAATTTACCAGTAAAGAATCGCTCTATAATAAAAAAGATACCTTGAAACTGTTGTACATAGGAGGTATCTATATAGACAATCCTAATTTTAGATTAGAACAATTAAAACCTGTAATAACAGAACCTGAACCAATGTACTCAGGAAAGCAAATTTTTAGCACGCTCTTCCCTGAGGATTTAAACATCAAAGTAAAATCAAAGTTTTGTAAAAGATGCGAGGTTTGTAAAGAGGAAGAATGCGAATACGATGCATACGTCACGATCGTAAACGGTGAATTAAAGACCGGAACGATTGACGAGAATTCTTTTGGTGCGATGCAATCTAACAGCATCTTGCAAAGAATCATTAAAGATCACGGTAACGCAAGGGGAAGACAATTTTTAGACGATGCCACTAAAATGCTCCTTTACGTGATTCGTCAGAATGGAATGACCATGGGATTAGACGAGGTATTTGTGAAAGGCGAAGCGTTTGAAGCGATACAAAACATATTACATAAAGCAGATGAAGAAGCCGAAGTGTTGATACAAGCCTTCTATGAAGACGATACGACGATTTTAAAACGAGCTCCTGGACGATCAATGAGGGAAACTTTGGAATTAAGATTAAGGCAAGGTTTAGCAGAAGCAAGAAAAGAAGCGGAAGAAACTGCGGCGTTTTTTATTGGAGATAAAGCTCATTCGGTAATTATGACGAAATCTGGCGCTCGAGGTAATATTCTAAACTTAGGTCAAATGTCAGCTGTAGTAGGGCAACAAGCAATTAGAGGAGAAAGAATCAATAGAGGATACAGTTCAAGAACGCTTCCACATTTCAAGGAAAACGACCTTTCCCCTAAAGCAAGAGGATTTGTTGAATCGTCATATCGAAACGGATTAAAACCAGCAGAATTTTTCTTCCATGCCATGGGAGGCCGTGAAGGATTGGTTGATACTGCTGTGAGAACATCTACGAGTGGATACATGCAACGAAGGTTAGTAAACGCATTACAAGATATGGTAATTGAAAATGATGGAACTGTGAGAAATTCTGATAAAAATATCATCCAATTCAAATTTGGAGACGATGGTATAGATGTCATGCACACAGATCACGGTAAAGCTGTGAACTTAGATGTTTTACTCCTGAAAGCTAAATCATTAAATGTTGATAATATTCGAAAGGAACTAAAAGAAGAAACAAAAACCAAGAAAGAACCTGCAAAGAAAAAAGCTCCTGCAAAAAAACCCGCTACAAAGAAGACTGCAGCTAAGATAAAACCCGCAAAGGAAGAAAAGGAAGAACCTCCTAAAGAGGATGCCAAGCTGAGCGACGAAGAAGCTCTACAACAACAATACATTGATGAAACAGGCAAGAATGCTATATGGCGAGGTAAGAAAACTAAAGGGTATATTGAATGGAAAGCTGATAAATAAAAATGATAACTAATATATGAATTGAGGATAAAGAAAATGGTTAAAGTCACCCCAACCGTATTGAAACAACGAGTTGAAGAATTAAAAGACGACGGAATTCCAGAAGATTTAATAGATAAGATTTACGAGAAGATTAAAGACGAGAATTTGGAAGCAGAACAATTGGAATACTTTTTAAACAAGATTTACGTGAATTTTTATAACGCAATGGAAGAACCAGGAGAACCATGTGGTACTATTGCGGCTCAATCAATAGGAGAACCAGGCACGCAGATGACTTTAAGAACTTTTCATTATGCGGGTGTAGAAGAATTTTCAGTCACTCAAGGACTTCCTCGATTAATTGAAATTGTTGATGCAAGGCGCTTCCCTTCAACACCAATGATGGAGATTTATCTAGATGAAGATTACCGTAAAACTGAAGAAGAAGCAATTAAAGTACACAATCGCATAGAACAAATTAGAATCGAACAAATCACTCATGACGTGGACTTGGATTTCGTAAATTGGAATATTGTTATTAACTTAATTCCGGAAATATGCGAAAGAAAAGGAATTGATATTGATGAAATTCCTGAAGTCTTGAAGAGGTATAAGAAAAAAGGGACGATTAAACGGGAAGGCAATTCAATAATCATTGATCCTGGAATCGAAGACCTCCAAAGCATGCAAAAACTTAGAGAGAAAATCTTAAAAAAGGTAGTAAAAGGGATTCGTGGAATTAAGAGAGGTTTGTTAACCCCTGTTGATGATAATAAGGAATGGGTAATAAAAACCGAGGGTACAAATATGCAGGGTGTAGTTCAAATTGACGGCGTGGATAGTTCAAGAACGATATCAAATCACATTCACGAGATTGAAAAGTTATTTGGTATTGAAGCTGCTCGAAATATGATAATTTATGAAGCGCAAAAAGTACTCGAGCAACAAGGACTTGATGTTGACCTTCGACACTTGTTAATCCTCTCAGATTTAATGTGTCATTCAGGAACAATTCAATCCATCGGAAGGCACGGCATATCGGGATCAAAATCAAGCGTATTTGCTCGCGCGGCGTTTGAAGTCACTGTTAATCAATTACTTGACGCTGGACTGTACGGAGAAGAAGAACGGTTATTAGGGATCCCCGAAAACGTGATTATAGGGCAAGTTGCCAAAATTGGGACTGGATCTGTCCAGGTTATGTTTGATCTTGATGAAAATCTAAAAATATTAAATGAAAGAAGAAATAGCTCCTAAATATCATAAAAAATTTAAACCTTCGTACATATTCAAAATTATCGATTAATTATATTTTATACATAAATTGCTGAAAAAAATGGCAAGGAAAAAGCAAAGCATCGCGGACTCTATTGATCTAACGAGAAAAAAGCAAAAAGAGTTCGACATTAATACGAACATCAAGGTAGCTTATAAAACGGGCAAAATTGTCTATGGAAAGAATACTGTACTAAAAGAAATACGAAAAGATGCATTTAAAATGTTAATACTTGCTAATAATTGTCCAAAAGAATTGGAAAGCCAACTGAATTATTATAACGAAGTAATGGGAAATAAACTGTTCTTTCACAAGTACAAGGGCTCTTCTCACGAATTAGGATTAGCATGCGCTAAACCATATTGGATTTCTGTTATTGGTGTAATAGACCCTGGAGACTCGGACTTACTATCATTAAAAACCAAACAAAATTAATACTAGCTGAAAGTTTAAATGCTAAAAAAGAAAGTCAAAATTGACCGGAAAGCAATGGAATTAATGTCTTTATTTAATAACATTTCTGGGGCAATTATAAAAGACTGCTTGATTTTTCAAAATCCGGAGTCAATGGACGAAAGTAGACAAGTCATCATTTTTCTAGTTAAAAAAGAGGATGTCGGAAAGGCAATCGGTAAAGCTGGCGAACACGTGAAGGATTTAATGTCAAAACTCCAAAAAAAAATTGACGTCATCCCATTTTCTGAAGATCTTAATCAATTTATTCATTTCATTTTAAATACTTCAAAAAATTCTATAAAAGTTCAGGGCATTGACATAAA
This sequence comes from Promethearchaeota archaeon, assembly GCA_016840695.1. GTDB lineage: Archaea > Asgardarchaeota > Lokiarchaeia > Sigyniarchaeales > SOKP01 > FT1-020. The sequence goes on along the minus strand of JAEORV010000033.1, from coordinate 1,918 downwards.
AGAAAATAAGAACGAAAAAAAAACCGTTATCATCTCCGTTAACCCACAAGATAGGGGAAAAGCCATTGGTAAAGATGGAAGCATGATACGAAAAATTAAAACGCTTGTTATTCGCCATTACGACGTGGATAATGTCATAATCAACACGCGTGGGTAATAATGGCTTTTTTTTGAGATTTTTATTCTCATCTTATTTTTACATATTCACAAATTTTAAGTTCAAAGATGTATTATTTAATGTATTACATTAAGTTTTTAACGATTATTTGGATTCAAACAACAATGGGAAAACCGAAAGGATTGTACGCTGCAAGAGCACTCAAGGCTAATCGAAAGAAATATAGATGGTCTAAAACAGAATACAAACGTAAGAAGCTGAAACTCAAGAAAAAGGCAGATCCTCTTGAAGGAGCACCTCAAGCTTTAGGAATCGTGCTACAAAAGGTTGGACGAGAAAGTAAACAACCCAATTCGGCAATCCGTAAATGCGTGCGAGTACAACTTAAGAAAAATGGAAAAGCTATTACGGCATTTCTTCCAGGGGATGGCGCTCTCAACTTCATAGATGAACACGACCGTGTCATCGTTGAGGGTATTGGTGGAGCAAAAGGACGTGCTATCGGTGATCTTCCAGGAGTTCGGTGGAAAGTAGTTCAAGTTAACGGGGTAAGCTTAGAAGCGTTATTATACGGAAAGAAAGAAAAACCATTGAGGTAAATATCATGAGCAAGACTAAGAGCGAGATAAAACTCTTTAACACTTATCCTTTTACTGATGTTAAGATTAACGATTTCACGTTAGAAAATTACATTAATCTAAAACCCATTATTGTACCTCACAGTTGTGGTCGTCACGAACACAGGCGTTTCTGGAAATCGAATATATCTGTCATTGAAAAACTTATCAATAGAATGCTTGCACCCGGATTTATCGGGAGCAAGATTAAAGGAAGAAAAAGTTCCTACCAAACGGGTAAGAAAAGTAAATTGATCAAAACACTTAAAGATGCTTTTACTTTAATGCACCTTAATACGGGAGAGAATCCCATCCAAATTTTAGTCGACGCAATTTTAAACTGCGCACCGCGCGAGGAAACGACTAAGATTGCTATGGGCGGAATTTCCTACGCTTCTGCGGTAGATATTGCCCCTCAACGAAGAGTAGATTTAGCAATTAAGTTTTTAGTACAAGCTATTGCTGCAAGATCTCATGGAAATGTTCGATTATTCGCAGAAAATATTGCTCAAGAGTTAATGCTAGCAGCAAAAAACAGCCAAGAATCTAGAGCAGTAAAAAGAAAGGATGAAATCGAAAGAATTGCGGTTTCGGCAAGGTAGATGTGTGACTCGCCAGTTTTATTAAAAATAAGAAGTTCTGTTTAAATAACCAGATGATTTGTAGTTAATAATAACTGACTTATTGCTTAATCATAACACTTATATTATCATATAGAACTATTCATAAGTATGGACGAAAAGAATAAACAAAAAGATCTAGAAACTATAGCATATATAGGTATAATCAGTTTTGCTGTGTTAATAGGATTTTTTAGTATTATTGGTTTTATATTAGCAGGATATAATGTGCCAGTAATTAGTATTATACAAATTTTAATGCCCCTCTTTATACTTATGTGTTGTGTTTGGGTGATTTCGCTTTTATGTACGTATGTAAATAAACCTTATTTAACTTATGTAAGATCTATCTTTCCTCTTTCTCATTCTAAAAATAATGGTGAATATTTTTGTGATCAATGTGGAAATGAGATGACTAAATATTAAACACTTTGTCTCAAATGTGGAGCAAGAGTGTCCAGGCATGAAAATAAATGAATAAGAAATTGAGAATATAGATAATTTTCACAAAAGATATCACTTCCATATTATCTATAATCCATTTACTAGCTCAATTTTAAATA
>JAEORV010000032.1 GCA_016840695.1 Promethearchaeota archaeon | reverse complement strand
AGTCAAGGTCATGTATTGATCATGCGCTTTAAAATATACTTGAACTTCCTGTCCCTCTCTTTTGCCGACTTTTTTTATAGTTTTATCTATTCCAAATATGTTTACAAGCAAGAGATATAACTTGCCAAAATTACGAGTTCTCGCGTTGATTACAGTACTTCTTGAGAGTTCGATTCTATCTGTATTAGTGGTATCTATTCTTGTTTCTTCAGCAATTATAATTGGCTCTGTCATGATTATACACATTTTCAATAAAAATATAATACTAAATATTCTACCTTCAAGTATTTAAAATTTTTTTTGCCAATTTTTTTATTACTAATTGACTTGGAGTGTCTGGGAGTTCAATTAAGGGCGTTCCATTTAAATCAAACTCCATTACTTTTTGATCTTCTGGAACCCGGGCATATATAGGTAAATTTAATTCTTCCAACTTTTCTACAATTGCATTAATATCTCCTTTCACTTTATTTATTATAACGCCCAGTTCCTTATATTGAGTGAATTTTTTAGCGGATTTTCTAATAGAATCGGCTGTTTCAATGCTTCTCATTGATATATCCGTGACAACTAACAATATATCAACCGATTTAATGACTTTTCGATTGATCTGTTCAAGTCCTGCCTCGCAATCAATTAATACTATATCAAAATCTTGACTAATCGATTCAATTACTTTTCTTAAGAGAGTATTCGATGGACAGAAGCAACCAGGACCTTCAGGTTGACCAATTGAGAACAAGCAAAAGTCCTTACTTTCAACCATTGAGTCGTATACGTTAAAATCAATTTCTTCCGCTAATTCTTTAGAATCCCTGTCTTTCCTTGAAACGTTTTTTACGACATTAAGCCTTACTTCTTCGAGACTTTTCTCAGGAACTAATTTTACCATATTGCTCAAGTGTGGATGAGTGGGATCTGCGTCGATCAAGAGCAATTTATAGTCGTGTTCCTTCGAAATTGCTCTTGCTAATAGGGTGGTAATTACCGTTTTTCCTACGCCTCCCTTTCCTACAACTGAAATAATGAGGGGCTTTTTTGTAAGTTCTCTTTCACTCATCTCTAATACCACCATTTAATGTTATTTTTAGTTTACTCTTCTATTTTTTCCCTTTCGTCCAATACTTCTCTTACTTCATCGCATGTTTCTATATAAGGGCATTCCGCACAATCCCAATCGTAGTCACAATCAATGTTTTGCTTCCATTTTTCAATCTTTTCTTTCCACCGTGTTCTTTGGGACTTTCGAATCTCTTCCGTGAGCTCTATAAATTTTAAAATGGAATCGGGGTGAGAATTAACGATAATTATCTCCATGGCATCAATTACATCTTTAAATTTCTGCTTGTAGAGGTATGCAATTGCATTTCCAAGTAATTCGAACGAAACGTCTTTACTAATGAGTTCATTACTAAGTCTACACCAAAATCTCCTTGGAATAGTGCGGATCATGAATCCTTCTATTCCATTGGAAATAAAATTAAAATGTAAGAGTTCATTGTATATTTTTTCCGAAATTTTTTTCACTCCAATAAGAACAAACATGCCGAAATCGATATCATGGGCAGAGATCTCGTGAATTTCTGGGCCCAATACGGTAATTTTATTGTTTTGAACGAGATCAATGTCTGTTAGTGGATAGATAATAGAGAAAGATTGTTTATTAACCCCCCCGAGTTCAAGCTTTGTTTCTTCTTGAAGGATTATTTCCTTGCACTCATCCAATTCGATTTTAATATTAAATTCCTTAAAGTATTTTGGAGGATTATCTTTCACTTTATAATTTGTTACCTTTTTTCCTTTTCGAGATTCTCCTTCTAAAAATTCTCTGATATCTTCGAGGATATTTTTTATTTGCACGATATTATGCCTAAGACTATTTCCTATATAAATTTCATTTTTGTTAAATATAATTTGTAAAGTAGTTAATGGATTAAAACTATATATATATTAAAAATTAAAAATAAGTTATAATCATAATTATAAAATTTAAATTGATATAAAATGTTAGAAATTTCTCAACCAGAAGACCTCTTAGGACTAGCTATTAAAAACATGCTAGATTATCGTCAACATGACGAAAAATTTAGCAACTACGTAGTGAACTGGGCTAAGAAAAAGCCAAGAAAAATAGTAATTGATGTTATACCCATGTATGCCATAACAATTATTTTTAATGGAAATAAAATAACAATTGAGAGGGGAGAGTCCAAGAAAGCTTTAAAGCTTACTCTTCACGTGCATTCAATGTTAGAAATGGCTTATGGTCGTTTAGGCGTCATTAAAGCCACATTAACGCGTAAGGTAAAGATAAAGGGTATATACAGAATTGGAACCATTTTAAAATTTATGAAAATTTTTTTAAAAACGATGAAAATGGTTGCGGATGAACCTAATATAAATTATTATGAATTACATAAACACACACGATGAGGAGATGATGTTATATTACAGTTTCAGAAAATAAAAATATTTATAAAAATATAAATAGAAATGATGTTAAAGCAGGATTAGTTGAGATTTTTGGAGCTGCCAATGTGTCTGATAAACAGAGCGATTTATACCCTTATTCTTACGACATGACTGAAGTGAAGCCTAGTATGCCTAACTTCGTAGTAATACCTGAGAATAAAGAACAATTAGTTAAACTTGTTAAATTCTGCAATAAATACATCATTCCCATTATTCCATATATTACTGGGAATAATGTTGGCGGAATCACTGTTCCAGTAAAAGGAGGTCTAATAGTAGATTTTGGAAAAAAAATGAATAGGATCTTGTATGTTAATGAAAACATGAAGTACGCCATATTAGAACCAGGTGTCACGTTTGGACAGTTCAAAAAATACCTAGATGATAATTATCCAAACTTGAGATATAGTTATCCATTCGCCCCTCCTTCCGCTGGTGTGGTAGGAAATGCTTTATTGAGCGGAATGAATAACTTATCCGAAAAAATTGGATCAATGGGAGATTCTATTAACGGTTTGGAAGTGATTACTATTGACGGAGATGTTGCAAGAATAGGCTCTTGTTTTTACGGTAAAGAAGAAGCCGATCCCGACCATTGGTATTCTCGTTATCCAATGCCCGACCTTTTAGGCTTATTCGTAAATTGGCAAGGCATGACAGGGTTAGTAACAAAATGCGCAGTTCAACTATGGCCGAAAGATCCATTTGAAAAAAATATAGTAGCTCTATTTGAAGACCTTCCAAGTGTCGGAAGATTCATGAGAGAAGTTGGAAGTCTCGAGGTTCTCAATGACATTTCTGCAGTATCTATAGAAGTAGTTAAAATGACTATAGAACTCCCCGAGCCTAAAAGGTTTCCTGGAGAACCAGCAATGATTGCAAATTGTCCAATATCAGGAAAAACGCAAAAGTTAGTAGATGCGAAACTGGAAATTCTTCAAAATAAAGTAAAGGAACTACAAGATGAGGGAATGCCAGTAATATTAGAAGATATAGACGATTTTGCTAAATTACTTAACTTAAGAGTGAGAAGTTTTTTGGATTTGCCTGCAGTAATACTCTCTCTTTTTGAATATTCGGGATTAACGTGGTTTGGAAGTTACGCACCTTCACACATACACGACGAATTGATTCCAAAGGTAGACGCAATATTTCATAAACACGGAGTCCCTCCTTTTATTTACATGAAAAACATGAAATCAAATCATTACGGGATTTTTAGACCAATTATTCGATATAATAAGTATAAGGAAGGCGAAGAAGAGAGAGTTCATGCGCTTTTGGAGGAAATAACAGATGTTTGTATAGATGCTGGGTGTATCCCCTACAAAACGCCAGAATGGATGACGGAAAAGATGCGTAAAAAAATTAATCCTGGATGGCAAAATTTATTTGAAAAAGTCAAGAAAATGATGGATCCAAATGGGATTTTCAACCCAGGGAGGTGGAATACATAAATGGTAGAAGTAAAAATTGATAATAGTTTACATGGAAAAGAATTTTTAGAAATGGCTTTTGATCGCTGTATTAAATGTAGCACGTGCAAGTTTGGATTTAAAAATTTTGAACCATCCTGTCCATCGGGCGAAAAATTCCTTTTTGAGTCTTACTGGGCGTCTGGGCGAATAAGGATAATTAGAGGACTAATCAATGGAGATTTAGAGTGGACTGACGACCTAAAAGACGCAATTTTTGCCTGTCCTACTTGTGGAGCTTGCATGGACTCTTGTCAAGCGCCTCAAGCAGACTTTCTCGTCGATATTATTGAAGCGCTACGAGAAATGGCGGTGAAACATATAGGTCCTGGACCTAACCAGGAGAATCTTATAACACGCACGAAAGACGTTTTTAATCCTTATGGAGAGCAGAATTCTGATAATTCTGATTTAAAAGAAAAATATGGATTGCCTGATCAAGCAGAATGGGTTTATTTTATTGGGTGTACTTCTAATTATCGGCAAAAAAACTTGAGAGATTCAACTTTAAATTTCCTTAAAAAAGTTGGCATTGATTTCACTTTAGTTGACGAGCATTGTTGTACAAGCCCATTGATAAGAACGGGCCAAATAAACGACGTAAAAGACTTCATGAATTATAATGTCGAGCAAATAAAAAAAGCGGGAGCCACTAAAGTTATTACGTCATGCGCAGGCTGCTATCGGACATTAATAAAGGACTTCGAAAAATTTGGCGTTGATTACGATTTTGAAGTATATCACACTGCAGAATTGGTCAAGCAACTTTTAGACGAAAAGAAAATCAAAATAAAATCGAGTTATGACAAGACCGTAACATATCATGATCCTTGCCATCTTGGGAGGCACATGGGAGTCTACGAGATTCCAAGAGAGGTCTATAAACAAATTCCTGGTATAAATCTTGTTGAAATGCGAAGGAATAGAAACCACGCGTGGTGTTGCGGTGCGGGTGGTGGTGTCAAGATTGGCTATCCTGAATGGGCTGTAGATATTTCAAAAGAAAGGTTAGAAGAAGCGAAAGAAACTGGTGCTTCAATAGTTTCTTCGACATGTCCATTTTGCAGGACCAACTTATCTGACGCAAATGATAAATTCAAAATGGGATTTGAGGTGTTAGATCTCATCGAAATCTTGGATCAGATGACAATCGAAGTCAAGCAAGAAGAATAATTTGATTTTTTTTTACTTTTTTATTTATTAAGCACCTTAATTTTTACGGACAATAGTAATTTGAGTTTTTAATTAATTCAAGCACTTCGGATTCAGGAACATCGTACCAATGTAAATATGCTTCCGCCACGGCAAACCGCCACACATTTCGGATGTTTGGACAAATGATCTCGTCAACTTCATTTTCTATTCTTTGCACCGTGCTTTGAGGTGCCGTAGGAACCGCTATATAAATCTTTAACGGTTTGTAATTTTTTACCATCTTAATTGCAGCAAGCATCGTAAATCCTGAAGCTAATCCGTCGTCGATCATGAAAACATGCTTTCCTTGAATATTCCTAGTGAAACCTTCTTCTAGATTCCCTTCTTTTTTATAGAATTCTAACCTTTGTTTTATCTCTTGTTTCGTTAACTCAATTGCGTTATTTATTTCTCTTTCAGTCAAATGTAACCGATTTAATAATGGTTCGTTAATTAAAACGGAACCATCTGTTGTCACCGATCCGAATCCGGCTTCCGTGTTAAATGGAATCTTAACCTTTCGAACAATCAAGAAATCATAATTTAAATTAAAAGATTTAGAAAAGCCTTCAGCGACGGGAATACCGCCATTTGGTATGGCATAACAAAAAAATATATTTTTATCTTGAGTTAAGAGCTCATTAAGTTCTTCATACTCATTTCTTATTAATTGTGCTAATCTTTCACCAGCTTCAAATCTAGATTGATATCTATTAAAATTCATCCATGTAAGAAGAAGACAATTTCAAATATAAGAATATTATTTTCCTAAAAATCAAAAAATAAAGAGAAATTTAAAAAAGACGAGATTACTTCAACGGACGGCTATTTGCCAGAAAGATTGGACCGATAAACTGCGAATATAGCTTGCTGTATCCTTCTTGATTGCTAATGATGGAAACCAAATCCCCTTCTTTTTCCGTGAATGGTGCTAAAATTACTTCTTCGGCATCTCGAGTGACTGCGTAGAATTCGCCTGGTGTTGATAATTGACGGAATTGGATGTTTCCTAAAACTTTCATTTTATTAATAATATGGCCGTAGGCTTGAAGGTCCCAATGTGAAGTCAACATAAACCTCACGGATTTCTTTTGATATGCGTATTGAGAAATCACTTGCAAGATATCGGGTTCTACCTGAGGAGTGACTATGATAATTGAAGATTTTACTCTATAGATGGCATCCTTAATGCTTGCAATTAGCGCATCTCGTCCGACATTCGGCCAAGTCGTAACTGAAGCGACCTCTGGAATATCACTGGCGGCTTTATGAATGTCCTTGAATTTTTCCTCGTTTGTTTCGCCCAATTCAGTTGCATCGTCAATAGAATTCATGAATCTTAGCGTGAAATCTGCGATAGCGTCCTTTACATTTTGTATGGTGTCTCGAGTCGTAGTTGACAAACTTCCTTGTAGAGCTTTTGCGTTCCCTTCGTACTTTGATTTGTGATCTTCGAGCATGGTGCTTAAATTACCATCCATGTCGACAGATTCAGCATTCCATAGGTTTATTTCGGCGTCAATTTTTTCCGTGGTTTTCAACTTTGATGCGTTAAAATCGTTTCGAATTTTAATGAGACGTTCTTTCACGGTGTTTTCGTGTTTTCCTTTGAAGTTATCGATTGCATTTACCTGACCATTAACTTCTGTCGTTATATCGTTTTTACAATTAGTAAACTTTAGATCTACGTCTTTAGTCCATGTTTCATTTTTCCTTTTAATCTCTGAATCGAAATCAGTGTAATTTTTTAAAGAACCTTCCTTATGCTTGTTAATCGCATCGTCGTATTGAGTGTGATGCGTTATAAGAGATTTTTCTAAGGAGTCCTTTAGTTTAATTGTAGTTTCATCGCAATCGTTTACACCATCTTGTAAAGTGGTGTCGATTTCACTTGCCATATCCGTTGCTAATGTTGCCAATTGAGCATCAATTGTTTCTTGAGCTTTTTTATCAAGATCAGTCGATTCAGTGCCCAAATCGGCAGTTTCTTTATCCATCACTTTAGTTACATCAGTTTTAATCTGTTCCGTGGTTTCTTTCGTTTCTTTAATAAATCCTTCCGTGGCGGCAATGAAATCTGGTTTTAAGGGTTCTGAGTATTTTAACACGTCAGCAATGGTGATTTCATGTCTAGCTTTATATTTTTTCTTTTTTCCTGCCCAGAAAAAACCCTTTTTTGCCATATCTTCAGTAAAATCGGTAAACCTATTTGCATGTTCAAGTAAATTGTTTATCAACGTGACAGTATTGTTTTTAAATTCATTTGTTTGTTCTGTTAATTTCATGTGTCTCTCTTCAACTAAAGCTTTTAAATCCATTTGGAGCGTATCAGTGGTGCTTTTCACGTGGCTCATGTGTTCTTTCAGTATTCTCGTAATCTTTTCCTTTAAATCGGCAACGACCTTATTCATGCGTTCTAAATATTTTTCAAGTATTTGCTCCATTCTTGGTTTAAGATCTGCGGATATGTTTTTATGCCTTTCTACATGCTCATCTAGATCTTTTTTCAATTCCTTGTCTAAATCTTCCACGCGTTTACTAAAATCTTGTAATAAATCACCAATTAGTTTGGTTAAATTATCTTTTTTCGAATTAATTTCGGATTCATTATCGCCTACAAACGCTTGAGAGATTTTTTTTAGATCTGTGTTTAATGATTCCAATAATTTATGAGTATTTGATTCAAGAGTTCTGGTAGAATTATTTTGAGTATCTTTTATGGAGGTTAATTCAGTCTCCAATTGTTCGGTATCAGCTGTCAATTCTGAATAATCTTTTTCAACAATATCATGGAGATCGCTTTCTAACACTTTTGCCGTGTCTGAAAATCGTTTAGTGGCATTATCAATCCTTTCTTTCTTGCTGGCGTTCTTGGCATCAGAATCTTGGAAAAAAGCGTTGGTTTGATCCTCGACGGCTTTTTCAACTTCACCAATACTCTTGTCTTGAATTGCTTCGAGACTTTCGAATCGATTGGATTGGTCCGCTAAAATATCGTCTTTAATCTTGCCAATCTCGTTTCTAAAAACAGCTGATTCATTCGTGATTAGTTCAAAAAAAGGTTCTAGGGGAACATATCTATCAACAACCCCATCTATTTTTTTAAGGAATCCCTTTTGAACTAAGTCGTTAGTTATCTCTTCTACTTTTTGGAATTCGATTTCGTGTTCTTCTTCTAAAGACATGAACACTTCGCTGATAGTAGCTCTTGGTATTCTTAAAAAAGTAATATACACATTAATATCATCCTCAGTAAATCCATATCGCGTGAAGATGTCTTTGGTAAACTGTTTAAGGCTCAATTTTTATCACGTGTTTGGTTGTATATAATCAAATTATAATATTTATGAAAAGCGTTATTAATATTTTAATTTGAACATATTTAATAATATTTTCTAATGAAGACGAGAAAAAAAATATATGTTTTTATCTTACGCTAATTGGGGAATTTTATTCCTCAACGCTTTTTATACTCCTATTTTTATATCTCTTAAAGAAAGGAGTTTATAATCTAAAATGAAAACTACAAACAAAATTTTATTGGGCTCTTTTTGTTTTATAATGTTATTTGCTTTGAATTCGACTATATTTGCGGCTGCTGCTGAACCTCCAATAGTCGAAGTTAGCGGTGATTCGACTGAGACACAGCTCCAATTAAATAATCAAACAACTTATCGCTTTCGACAAAGGACTCGATTAACAATCAATAGTTCTGTGAACCTTCAGTTAAAAATAAATTGCGATGCCATGAGTATAGGAATCAAATATTTTGAACTTGAGATTGAAGCCCCTCCTGGTCCTATTCTTGAAATGAACATGACTTGTACGCAAGAACAAGCGGAACTTGGATTAACACTGGGAAACATGACTCAAGTAAGAAACCGAAATCGATATCAGTTTCAAGAAGGATTTTGCATTTCTCTAGAATGCAATGGTACATTTACGCAAGCGAGATTAAAAATACAGGTAACAAGTCAAAATCGTCTTGGAACATGGGCATATTACAATCACTCAACAAATGAATGGGTTGCCGTTGCATCAACTACAGAGAATGGATATTTAGTCGCCGCAACAAATCACTTTTCCACGTGGACAATTTTAATACCTGAAGGTGCTGTAGATTACTTGCCTTTTATTATTATTGGAGCCGGCGTGATTACTGGAGTTGTTA
>JAEORV010000031.1 GCA_016840695.1 Promethearchaeota archaeon | reverse complement strand
TCTTTAGGGATCTCATCGAATAGATTGGATAACTCTACTAATTTACGAACCGATTCTAGAGGTTCTTCATATTTTACAATAGAAACTTTTGATTTACTCATATGTTTACATCAAATAAATTAATTAATTATGATTTATATGCAATATCATTTCCAAATTATATTACTAACTCAAATGTACATATTTCGAACTTTCCCATTTGAAATGTGAGAATTCCGTTCTCCTTATCCCACTCGTGAGTGAATTCTATTTCTCGTTCTAATAAATCAACGGCTTTTATTGAAGAGATCTCCTCTTTTAACTCTGGACCAAATTTAATTTTAGCTACGCTTTTAACACCAGATCCCTCAATAAATCTCGCTATGACTGTACCTGTTCCATCCCATTCGTTTTTCTTAAGAACTCCTAAATAAACGTTCGTAGTGAGAATCTCGAGTAAGGAACTGCTTTCATTTTGTGATTCTTCTATGTTTTCCGTGGGAATAACGATAACTGGAGCGTTAAATTCTTCTGCTTTTCGTTTAACAGAAACATTCGGAGTTCCGTCTGAATTCGTGAGCGCCCCTCCGTTATGTGGGAACAACGCGTATCTACACTTGAAAGGACTAATTCCGCTAAATTTTGGAACTTCGTGGTCATATTTTTCTTTATTCATTGTGCGTTCTTGATTTACCCATGCTTCGGGTGCAGGTGCGGGATATTCGCAGGCTCGCAACAATGTCAATTTCATCTCGCCGCCCTTAACATCAAAGGCATATTTCCCCTCGTTAAGCATTGCTAAACCCCATTTTTTATCGGGCGTGCTTAAATCAAAATATTTATGGCAGATCTTCTCAAAACGTGCTATATCACAAGGTACTTCAGGATTTGTCTTAGCTTCAATCGCGCAATAAGCCAAATCTGCGGTGCAAATCTCTGCGTTTGTAGCCGTAGTATATTTGATTTTTAACATTGCTTCTTCTTGCTTCCAATCCGTGAGATATTCAAGAAAAATCTCTGGACAATCCTTAAATAACGAGATCTTTTGAGTAACTGGGCTTATTCCTAGAGTTCTCGTAATCTCTAGAGTTGTATAAATTGGACCTAAATCAGTGATTTTTATGCTTACATCTTTATCGTTAGGTAAATCTAGGGGGTGCTCCCAGTAATTCTTCGTTAAATCCCAGGCTCGAAAAATACTTAATGACCTGTCAAGAAAACCGTATGTTAGATTAGAAGAATTCCCTGATAATAGATTGTTTTTATTGTTTACATCAACGGCAGTCAACTCAAGCATTGCTCCCGTGTTTGGATCAATCCTGATAGAATTGAAACTATTTGAAATGGAATTTTCTGCAATTGTAAGAGTTTTTTGCTTTTCAATCTCACTGCTTTCAGAGTCACTCAATATCTTTACTCGAGCAGCTATACAACTGAGTGATTTTAATGAAACAACCGTCCACCATCCCGCAGGCATGCGATCTATGGTATTTTCTGGCTCTGAAGCGATTGGTTGACAAATAACAACCTTATCTTCTCCGTTCAAGAGTTCAAGCCTTGCATAGTTAGGTTTACCATTATTATCTATTTTTGGCTGATCCTTAAAAATACTAATAGGAATAAAGACACGCGAGGTTCTTTCCCATGATAATGGGTTATAAAGATTGAGATACGCAACATTGCCAGAATCATTGCTTTTTGATTTGCTTTCTAATGCGGATCCAATTTCACTTATTAACTCTTCTATGCTCGCATCTTGTTCGGTCCAATCGTCCCAGCATTCGTCATATACCTCAGGGATGGAGCTTCCTGGAAGAACGTCGTGAAACTGATTTTTAAGAGTTGTTTTCCACAATGCTTCAATTTTATCCGCAGGATATTGATAATTGGAATTGGTAAACGCAGTATATAACGCAAGAGATTCTAAAGATGTAAGAATATTCTCGTATTTTCGATTATGTCTTTTCACTTCGGCGTGGTTTGAGAAGCACCCCCGATGCATTTCTAGATATAATTCATCGTTCCACACGGGTAATCTATCAGAATATTTTTCGAGTTCCTTGTAGAATGTTTCAACTCTACTCCATTTGAACATGTCGTGCTTTACCCATTCCATGGCAGTTGCAGTTTCTTCGTGAGTTGGTCCATGTCCACCATCACCTTTTCCAAAGAAACACCCAATATGGGGTAGGAGTTTATTCTCAACGTGTTCGGGATAAATATTATAATCTATTGTATAATCCCAGATTTTTCTTCCTTCCTTTCCAAGTAATTTATGTCCTGCCTCGTATCGATCCCATCCATCTAAGGGAGTTGTTCCCATGTTAAAATTTGCCGTTAAAATTCTAGTACCGTCGGGGCCTTGCCACCAAAAATTAACAAATGGAAAGATCGTGTTCTTGTTCCAGGTGATTTTAGATGTCCAAAAGTACTTTGCTCCTGATTTTACTAATATTTGGGGGAGTCCGAAGTTATATCCAAACGAATCTAAGAACCATTCCACAGAAGGAAGTATTCCAAAATTATCACGGAAAAATCGCATCCCATATAACCTTTGTCTTACAAACGCTTCACCAGAAGGCATCATGCAATCGGGTTCAACGTAAGCGCCGCCTACCAATTCGATATTTCCAGCCTTTACTTTTTCTTGAATTTCTTTAAATAATTCTAAATCGTCTTCTTTTATCCATTCTAAAAGAATTGGTTCGCTTAAAGCAAAGCAGAAGTCATCTGGAAACAAATTACTATGAAATACCGCCTTTCTGAAAGTTACTTGTGCTTTTTTTCTTGTTTGAACAAACTGCCACATCCATGCTACGTCTATATGGCTTTGGCCAATGACATGAACGAGAACGTCATCTCTTACAGTTTCTTTCCATTTTTTCATCCTTCTTCCCACTCTTTTAGGAAGTAATTCCTCCCGACCGCGACTTCCCTCTTTTAACCACTTATTTATTGTTTTTTCACCATCATCGTCGGGTTCTTCCAAAGAAGAGGTATCTTGTCTTCTATTTCCTGAATAATGTCCTATTTCATCCATATCTTATACACATTGTAGAATTTTTAATTTTAATACTTCCCAAATTCTTTTACCGCTTTATATAACGCCACAATATTTTCTGGTGGTTGATCGAGAAGGAAATTCGTTGGTCCTGGAATGTATCCTCCCTTTTTTCCCAATACTTTAATACTTTCCTTCACTGATTTTTTTACATTCTCCGGAGATTCGTGTACTAACATTTCAGAATCGTCAATCGTCCCCACGAGAGTTATTTCGGGATATTTCTCGCGATACAATGCCAAATCGTTACTTATTGGTTTTAACGATTCCACGCCGTCAATCCCAATCTCGACAAAATCAGGAAATACCTCACCAATACCACCACAACTATGTAATATGAACTTAGCGCCTCCATCGTGGACTATTTTCACGTAATTTGCTAATTTTGGTTTGATAAACTTGCGCCAGTTCTTCACATTAATCTGTAAACCTTTATTATACCCATAATCATCCCCACACATTACCACATCTGGTTTTGTGGCCATTAAGAATTTTAAAGAGGGTTCGTGAATTACATCATATTGAAAATCAAGGTGTTCTTGGAGAAATTCTGGCTCCTTTCTAGCAAAACGAGCGAAGTTTGCCATTCCTATACCAAAAACGCAATTTTCAAATGGACCTGAAATACCATTAGAAACAACAACGTCGTATTTCTTGAGCATGGTGTTTCTTTGTTTTTTTAAATTTTTAAATTCTGCTTTTTTAGGTGCTATATCTTTTTCTCTTTCCCAATATGTCTTAATGTGTTCTTTTTTTAAGAGAGCGGGGCCAGCATACCAATAATGCGGGATACCTTCGTCCCGTACGACGATCTTAAATAGCCCTCCATTTGCTGTAATAAACTCATCAGTAAAATCAAATTTTAGAAGATTGAACCCACCAACAGTTTTCCAGCATAAATCAATTTTTGCATCAAGTCCCCCTGGTAAAACATCGGGAGGAACAAATTTGGCTATTATGGCGTGAATGAAGGGAATACTGTACGATACCTTATCTTTATCAAGTTGAGTTTTATCTTCCTCGGTTAATGCATAGGGAGAATTCATGAACTTTTGGACAAAATCATAATCGCCACCGAGACAGAATCCTGGAACCCTATCGGGAATTTTTCCATCTAAAACGCATAGAACTCTCTCTAGAGCAGTCATCTTTTCAGTCACTGACATTTTATATCACGCAATTCCTCCAGCTAAAATATCTGCTAACGATAGTAAAACCTTCATATTTTTTATCTTCACTTGCTTTTGTCTTATTCCCTTCATAATCGCTCCTACACCACCGTAAAGGATTTCCAATGGTGCTGCTACATATCCATCGCATTCTAGATCTTCTAATTCCTGAGGATCTTTGATATCTTCTAAAGGGATTACTTCAAATTCTCCACCGTCAACCTTAATCTGTGTTGCCGGGGGGAAATCGGTAATATATACAATAATATTTATTTTTTTACCCTGAAATGTTTGTTCCAGTTTTCCATAAACTTGTAGAACATACAATCCGGAATAAAAGACGGCAGGAATACCTTCTAATAAAGGACTCATCATTTTTCACTTTAATTTTTATATTAGAATTTTATATTTTAAATTAATTGATTTTTAATTATCTTTTCTTTCTTTCTCGCAGGAGCTCTATAAAGCTTTCTAATTTATTGGTTACCTGTGTAGTATTAAGTTTTCTTGGATCGTTCATATCAGCGTCAATTATCAAGCAGGGAATGTCGAAATCGTCCATTAAATGTTTCTTCAAATCATACTGTCCACAAGAATTCGGTCGACACGACATATTATTATGTAATATGACACCATCAATGTTATACTCTTTAACCGTTTCTTCAAACTTTTTAATTCGAGTTTTTAGATCGTAAATATACCAAAAGCTTAACATTAATTCTGCCATGGATTCAACAGGATTGCTAACAATCATGTCCTTTGTAATATCAGGATTCATAAATTTTGAGAAACTATATGTATAAGGTTCATACACGATTATAGCACCCCATTGTTCTAAGAAGTTGAAGAATTTTAGATTGTACCAGAATGGAATGCCCTCAAACATTAAACGATAGTTTTCTTCTTCAAGCGCACCGACACCACTATCAACCCTTTGCTTTGCTTCTTTATACATTCTCTTGTATAATTTAATGGGTGTTTTTAGTCCAGGCATGGTAAATAAGGGAAAAAGGCCCCCAAATGTATCTTTGGTTGAGACAGGGCTGGGAATATTCTTGCGTAATTTATATATGTCTTGCCAGACCATGCTCAAGTCCCACGAGTTATTTGCCACTTCTTTTGCCTTTTCCATGTCCATCTCGTAACCTAGAATATCAGACATAAAGTCTAAGAACTCCCAGAGTTGTTCTTTAACATACTTTTTATAATAGTTCTTTTGCTTGTTAGTAGTGTTACTTACGACATGAGGTACATCAATAGTAAAATGAGGAACTTTAAATCTTTCTGCTTGTACTTGAAACCAATCAACGTGGGTATCGCATATAACGTCGCTTGATAGCATGAATGTAGGTTTTCGAATGCCGCCCTTTCCCAAATCTGTGGTTTTGGTCAAGGTTACTCCCATATTTGTCTTAAAATAAGAGCATAAATCATAGGAATATCCTGCATCTTCTGCAACTTCTATGAAATTTTGGGAATATTTCTGAGCGGCGGATATTGTTGCGCTATTTTCTGGAAGCGAAGGCTGGACATCCATGGCGTATAATAGTTCCACAGGAGTTCCTGAAGTTGCCCAAGCAACGGGCTTTCCTTCGCGATAAGCTTGTTCTATTGCTAAGTAATGCCTACCCATCTCATTTTTCAGCTTTTGAGTAGCTCCCAACATTTGACTTTTTATTACTTTTCCTTTTGACATTTTATTTACCCCCTATCATTTCAGCAAACGCCTCAAAACGCGTTGCTAATTGCTTGAAAGACTCTCTACTATACTCTATCTCAACGAAGAGATAAGGAATCTCTAATGCTTTAAATGCTTTAGACATGTGAGGATGGTCGTACAAAATTGGCTCGCAGAATTTTTGAGCAACATTAAGTACTCCATCCACTTCGTATTTTTCAGTGAAATGCTTTAAATTATCAAACCTTTGTAGCGAGGGAATCTTCGTGCTATATATTGGTTTTTTCAAGTGATATTTTGAAAGAGCTTTAATAGGATCTCCATTTTCTTCAATGGAGTCCCAGAAGTACCTCGTTCCTATGCAAATATCGTCCATCACGACTTGTAAGCCTAGAGTTTCGAGGTTTTTAATAAACTCTGAATCGTCAATTACCGATCCCGTGAGTAAGATTCTTTTCATTTTCTCTGGAAATGTTTCTTTATTTTTCAATTCCTCGAGTTTATTTTCTAACATCGCGAGTGTTTGTTTTTTATCTTCCTGCTGCACTTTTTTCACGATTTCGTGAAATTCTGAACCTTTTAAAACCATTTTACTTCTATATTCTGAAATTTCTTTTAATAAATTTCTTATTTTATTAGTTAATTTAATTGCTTCGGTAATTTTTTCTTTAGTTATCTTTACATTAAATTTAGTCTCTAACTGTTGGATTAACTCCTTCATATCGTCAACAAAAAACTTGATTGCTGCTTTATCGCGTTTAAGGGGGGCGTTGAGAAAATACATGAAATCAAGATCTACGCACTCCAACCATATGTCAAATTCTCTATTCGTACAATCACAGCCGTGAGTCGTTATAAGCCCTTTAATATCAGCATCAAGTCCATTAAGCGCCCTCTCAAGAAGATTTCTCGCCCAAATGCAATGATTTGGCGGCACGTGTTCATTAGCTTTAGTTATATTAAGCGATGGATCGCCAAAAAATCTGAAGGGTATGATGTCAGCAGCCATTAAGATTTCTTCGGGAGTATCTACTCCAGAGTCCACAATTGCTATTTTAGTCATATTTAACAGTAATTTTTAATTTCAATAGGATGATATTAAAAATCTGTAATGTCAAAAAAAACTAATTATTATATTGAGCAAGATTTGATAAAATCATGTAAATGGTGATATGAAGCCATAAACTATTTATTTTTTCGTTAATTATTATGTTTATCAAACAAGATTGATTACAATGAGTCAAAATACTATATCTCGCACGCTCTCCAAAGCCATTTTAAAGGACAATGTAAGAATTAAGCTCAAGATTTGGAACACATACCTCACTGGAAAGTTAGAAAGATTCGATGGCTATATGAATCTCATAGTTTCCGATGCGAAGGAAATTTATTTCGGTAGAGGGGGAAAACGGAGTAAAGATCTTGGTACGGTAATGATTCGAGGAGCAAGTATCATATTTATCGGGCAAGATAGAACAACAATCCATTTAGCTCAAGCCGAAGATACTAGCCACGAGGGTCGGATGCATAGAGAGGAAGTTGACGACTTTTAATAGAAGGGGAGAGTAATGGGAAAAGGAACACCAAGTAAGGGAAAGAAAAATAAAGCTGCTAGTCATAAAACTTGCCGGAGATGTGGCAAGCATTCATATCACAGGAGAAAAAGATTCTGTGCTTCTTGCGGGTTTGGAAGAACGGCAAAACTTCGACAACCCGCCTGGCGTAATCGTTATAGACCTTTTAATGGAAACAAGGGATTTTACAAGTAATCAATCAAGTAGCGATTGTTACCCATCAATTGTATTCTAAACTTTTATGATCCATAACCTTTTAAACTTCACATTCTCTTTATTTCATATTGTTGATGAGATATTGAATTCCAAACTTATACTGAAGAGCTCATGGATAAGGACAAAATTGAACACGTGAATAGAGAATTAAAAAATCTCGAAAAAATGGGAACGGCAATAGTTGGAGCGGCTCTTGTCAATCGAAATGGCTTGTTGCTGACTTCCAGATTGCCGATGGATATCGACGGTCGAAAATTCGGAGCAATGGCAGCGACGATGTTCAATGCAATGGATGCAGCCACTGAAACTTTGGAAAATAATAAATTTTATAATATCACGGCAGAATACAATAACTATCAAGTAATTGCTCTCCCAGCTAACAAGGATATGATTTTTGTTACACTATTACATTTAAATATTAATTTGGGATTAAGTCTCATTGAAATTGAAGAATCAGTTACCAGGATTCAACAAATATTAATATAAGTGTTATAGAAATGCTAACAGAAGAGCAGAAAAAAAGATATTCAAGGCAAATAATTTCTCCATCAATAGGAGAAGAGGGGCAGGAGAAGTTATCTAAATTAAGAGTCCTTCAAGTGGGTGCGGGAGGCTTAGGATCACCTTGTTCTTTATATCTCGTTGCCGCAGGAATAAAAGAATTAACAATTCTTGATAACGATGTTCTCGATATCTCAAATTTACAACGGCAAATCCTATACAACGAGTCCCAATTGCGAGGAGTGAAAGTAGAATTAGCAAAGGATATCTTATCAAGGCTCAACTCTGAAGTTCAAGTACACGCATTCAAGGATTATATTGACGAAAATTCGATAAAAAAGTATCTAAAAGGACAGGATTTTATAATTGACTGCAGTGATAACTTGAAAACCAAGTTCATGGTCAATAAAGTTGCCGTTGACAATAACATGAAGTGTGTAATCGCTGGAATTAAGGACTTTTATGGCCAGATCATGACAATTAATCCCAAAACAAGCGCTTGCTATCAATGCGTCTTTCCGGTACCTGAGAAAGAAGACACTAAAGCCCCACCAGGAAATCCTTTACCGGTGATTGGCGTGACTCCGGGAATTTTAGGAACGTTAGAGGCGTTAGAAGTTTTAAAGACCACATTAAACCTTCCAAACCTA
The DNA here is from genome assembly GCA_016840695.1 of Promethearchaeota archaeon. Taxonomy (GTDB): domain Archaea; phylum Asgardarchaeota; class Lokiarchaeia; order Sigyniarchaeales; family SOKP01; genus FT1-020. The sequence goes on along the minus strand of JAEORV010000031.1, from coordinate 493 downwards.
GAAAATAAACTGCTCATGGTTAATTTATTGGATCTATCGTTCAATATCATTAAAGTGGTAAAAGACGAGCATTGTATTTGTTCGAAAGAACTTTGAAAAGCTTCTGAATGGTGTTAAAAATTTGGTTTCCTATTTTGCCATGGGGCGATTTCTTCAAAGGCTTGCGAAACCTGCAATACTGCCAACTCATTAAAACGATGCCCGATAATTTGCATTCCAATGGGAAGCCCTTCCTTTGACCATCCACAAGGAATTGAAGCTGCAGGCTGACCTGTTAGATTAAAAGGCCAAGTATTTGGCTGCCAACCAGTAGGCGGGATTGGTATACCATTAATTGTAGGAGGATGTGTCATTCCATGAGGAAATGCTGTGACTGAAAGCGTGGGGGTTATTAAGATATCGTAATTTTTCATGAAGCGATACATTTTTTCGTAGAATTTTTTTCTTGCATTAAATGCTTTTAGTAGATCCATGGCAGAATAAGTCTGTCCTA
>JAEORV010000030.1 GCA_016840695.1 Promethearchaeota archaeon | reverse complement strand
TTTTCCACCTTTTAGTGGTCCTTTTAATAGCATTTCCATTTCTTCTTCTGAAAATCTCTGAGTTAATTCTTTCCAATCAGGTAAAGTTCCAGGAGGATATTTTTCCATGATCATGTTCACCATTTCTTCAAAAGTATCAAGGATTTTTTCTATAGATGTTCTTGCTTTTTCAGCGGAGGCTTTAGTCTGAGCACCAACAACTCCTTCGGGATACGCAGCAAACTCAACAGGTCCCGCCCCAACAGCACCATACCAGCAGATTGGACGATGCAAGCAATTTCCTGCTTTATCAAAAAACTTTGAATCTAAGAAGCCTCTTGGTTGTGTGTCTTCTCTTTCAGCTTCGTTTACGTATTCTGGACACAATGCCATTGCGAATGAAGTTTCTACTTCATCAGCGTGAACGAACGTCGTGTCAAAACTACATCCTTCATAGTGTTCCTTGCCAGCAATTAATTCAGAAATTCCGTGATACCAATTATAGTTCAAGATTATCGCAGGCACTTGGTATTTTTTTGCAAATTGATGAATTGCAGTCGGAATGACGTATTCTTGGCCATGATTATTGAAAAGTATTTGTTTTCTGAAGCCCATATTCCATAAACCCGCTATTACTGCTCTAATTTGCCCATTAAATATCTCTTCAGGGACTACTATGGTCCCAGGCATTCCAACATGATGAAATGGATGACTCCCGTAAAAAATTGGAGGGGCTATCGTACATCCCGTTTTTTCAGCAATGATTTCTGCCATTCTTGTACATTGGTAAGTATCTTGACCTAATGGACAGCTAGGACCATGGTTCTCTACTGACCCAAGTACCACAATTGCAAGATCGTTCACTTTCAATCGTTCTTCGACTTCTTTAATGGTCATGTTCTGTAAATATAGCTTCGGATTGGCACTTTCTATTTTTCCTGCTTGAGGAAACTCCCATTTGCTTATTTTACTCACCTAAGTTGTATGATTTATTTATTTATGGATTTATAAGTTTCTTAACCTAAAATTTATTTGTAAATTATATCTTAGTTTATAACATCTATTTGTTAAATTTTATATTCATGGTAAGTATTTTGATAATTATGAAATTAAGTATTGTTTCTGGACTAAACGAATCTCACACAAGCAAAAGCGAAATACTTACCAAATTTTCAACTACATGCGATTTTTTAAAGTCATTAAATTACGATGGGATAGAATTAGCACTTCTAGAACCAGAGAAAATTGATACTAAGAAAATTAATGAAATAAAAGATTCGTTTGATCTTGAGATTTCCGCCTTAGGCACTGGCAGCACGTATATCCGATTCGGATACTCTTTTGGACACCATGAAGAAAGTATAAGAAAGAAAGCAATTGAGAGAATCGATGCATTCATTAATTTTGCTCAAGAAACGCAATCAAAAGTGATTATTGGATTAATAAGAGGGCGTCATGATCACGATAATACCCCTAAGAACGAAAAGCTAAACATCAAATCGTCTCTTAAAAAATGCTGTAAATTGGCAGAAGACAAAAGCGTTGAATTAGTGTTTGAACCAATCAATAGTTTTGAAATTGATACTTATAACACTATTGCTGAATCGGTAGAGCTCATTAAGGAAATTGGATCTGAAAACTTGAAACTCTTAGTAGATACTTTTCATATTAATTTAGAAGAAGATCCTGGTTTTGTATGGGACGATTTGAAAGAGATTGCTCACTTAGTTTCTCACTTGCATTTATCAGATTGCACTCGACGGGCGCCTGGTACGGGTCATTTTGATTTTAAGGCTTTTTTGAACATATTTCAAGAATCGGGGTATAAAGGTTTTGCATCATTAGAAACAATAATGAAACCCTCGTTTGAAGAGGTCGCAAGGCAAACGGTCGAATACCTCAAAATGATATTATAGAAGAATATAATAATCCGAATGAGCATGACGATAATGAAGAAAGCTATATTTTTAGATAGAGATGGTACCATAAATGTGGACATAGGGTACGAGTTTTCTCTAGAAAAATGTAAGTTATTACCCGGCGTCATTGAAGGTTTAAAATTACTCGAGAAATATTATGTATTTTTCATTGTTACAAATCAATCTGGAATAGGGCTCGGATATTATCCTCATGAAACTTTTGTGGAATTTAATGAATGCGTCTTGGAAAAACTAGGTGCTCAGGACATAAAAATCTTAAAAACTTACTGCTGTCCTCACGCAAAAGAAGAAAAGTGTGATTGCAGAAAACCTAATAAGAAGTTTGTTCTAGAAGCACGGGAAGAGTTTAATGTTGATTTAAAAAATTCCTGGGTTATTGGCGATCACCCTTCAGACGTTCTTTTAGGAATAAACGCGGGATGTAGAACGGTATACTTGCTTACGGGTCATGGTGCAAGTCATCTTGATGATATAAAAGAGAAAAACATTAGAGTTACCATAATTGCAGAAAATTTCCTAACTGCTGCAAAGGAAATTTTGAAGAGAAATAATGGTGAATGATACATCATGCTGGGAAACTCAACAAATAAATTTCAGACATTTGCCATGGTAATGAGAGATTGGATATGTTTTAGTTGAGTTAACATCGACTCCGTGATTACTTCGACATCTTGAATTGATAAATTGACGAGTCGTTTCTTAAATGAATTTGAAATAGTTTTATGCAAGTCATTAAAATTGACTTTATTTACATTGGTAAAGGGCCCTAACTCATCTTTTATTGACAGTTTGATGAGCCCTCTTGCTGCTGTAGGGCTTATGCTTATTTTATCAGCAAGTGATTCTCCTAGGGATTTAATTATTTCCATTTGTTCCTCCGTTAGATAATTCTCTTTTGATTAAATCCATTAGTTCTTCTTCTGAATATTCTTTATCAACAACAGCTTGATATCCCTTGTTGAGAAATCTTTTAAACCACCCTGGCATGAACCAAGCTAGAGCAAAACCCACTGCAAAAATAATCGCCATTATAGAGATGATACCAAATACAACATAACTTTCAAGGTAGTTTGGATCGCCAAATTCTTGGTACCAAGGCTGGAAAATCCTCACTATTCGTTCAAAACATATTAGAAACGAAACCGACGAGACTATCTTATATCTTGCTTTTATCCACGGTTCGATATTCTGGTCTTTAATTTTTTTATATGCAACTAGGGACGACCACCCTAACCATCCAAAAATGATCGATCTATAAATGAAATCGTGTACGATTGTTGCGTAATAGAGCGGCGCAGAATCTGCGATATCTCTTAATAAATTAAACACAAAAAATATAAGTGAATTAATTATCGTTACAATCAATATCAGGAACGGAAGGGAAGATTTTTTCTCTTTATGGAATGTTAAATTAGTAAATATAACGCACATCACGAATGCTATGGAAATTAATATCGTTTCAATAATATCTGGAAACGTAAACAAGAAAGCAATGATTTGACTAATTGCCATTAAAGTAAAAGAAACACTTCCATAAATGATGTGATGTAACCTGGTTTGAAGCGCTCGTATAGAGAAAAAAATCCCAACTCCCAAGTACACTCCTAGAAAAACCAGTAGAAACGCTTGAAATAATAAGAATAAAAAATCCATGACCTATACCTAAAAAATTAATAATTTTAATAAGTACATAGAGGTGGGTTTTCTTTTTAAATCTAAGCATTGAATCGATGTAATTTTGTGTAAAAACATGTACTAAGTAACTCGAACAAAAAATTAGATAAAATGGGATATTCAGCCAATTTTAACAGAGATTTTGCAGTTTTCTCGATCAGTTTGTAATAATTTGAGGTTTTCTGGAACCTCATCAAGCGTTATTTCTTTAGTTACCATTGGCGTCATATCCATTCCAGCAGCCATGCAGCTAATTACATTAGGGAATGTTCCATGTCCTGAATGTCCTTGAGCTCCCACTATTCGAGCTCTCCTCACTTGGAAATATTCTCCACAAACTGGCATCCTTTGTTCCGCTCTTGCTACTATTACGACAGTTGTGTTTACTGATGTAGTTTCCCAAATAGCGTTTTGAATATCATCAGTTACTATGTGAGGTAATCCGGTTGCTTCTAAATAAAGAGCTGCGCCTTCGTTGTCAGTATAATCTTTAACTTTCTCGACGAAGTTTTCTTTTAATGGATCGATTATGTAATCTGCTCCCATCTTTTTGGCTAAAGTTGCTCGGTTAGGATCGGGTTCTGAAACAATACACACTCCAGCACCACTGAACTTTAGGATACTTGCAGCAGCTAAACCAATTGGACCCCCGCCCAAAATTATTGCGTTTTCACCAGGTCGAATACCTCCTCCACGCTCAATAACGGCATTATATGCCACGGAAGTAGGTTCTACTAAACTTCCAATTTTATAAATATCGTCGTATCGTTTTTCTAGCTTTTTTAAACTCCAACATAATTTTGCGGGAACGGCAATGTACTCGGCATATGCTCCGTCTATGGAAAATCCAATTTCTTGTAATCTCTCGCAATGATTTGGATAGCCATCGCAACAAGGCTTACACTCTCCACACCATACCATCTCTTCAACGGTAACAGGCTCACCAATTTCATAAGGCTTACTAGTTCTCTTGTTTATGGCTTGACTACCCACCTCTACAATTTCGCCAGCAAATTCGTGACCTAGGGTGCAGGGAAACGCCGTTAATCCAGGATAGAAAATATATCCGTCGTCGTAAGATTGGTTCATGTGTACATCAGAACCACAAATTCCACACCTCTTTACCTTGACGAGCACTTCATTTGGTTTTATTTTAGGCATTTCTTTATCCACGACTTTGACGATCGGATCTTTCCACACTTGAGAACCCAAATAGGTTAATTTTCCATCTATATCCTTTGTACCTAACTTAAATTCTGGTTTTGGATCCCATTTGGCTGATAATTCTACAGTTTTCATCTTTAAATTACCTTTTTATATATAGTAATTATTTTATATTCGTTAATATTTAAATTATAATTACAAAATTCATAAAGACTTTTACATGGGTAGAATTGAAATGGAACAAAGGAAAATTACAGAACCATCAGATTTATTAGATAAAAATGGCGAGCTCATGCAAGTTGGATGGGCATCGCAGCTTATTTTAAAATACGAACGAGAGAAAGTGTCAGCAGGAAGCTTGCGAATAAAAGAATGGGATTGTTACGAGATTTACAACGATCAATTTGGAATAACCCTAATTATCGCCGATGTGGGTTATTTTGGAATGGCAACTTTAGATTTCATGGATTTCAAGAATAATTTTCTGGAAGGAGATAGAGCCGTTACCTTCTTCACAAGGGGATCTTTGAACATGCCCCCATCTACAATGGCAGGAATCACGAAACTTGTCAAGAAAGATAAGAAAATGAAGTTTGAAAGGATAGAAAACGACATGGTGCTTACTTTCGATTTTCCAACCTTTGGGAAAGGAAAGGGAATGAAAGGAAAAATTACTCTCGATATGGACCCAAAACGGGACACGTTAGTGAACGTCATTCCTTTTGAAAACAAGAAACAATTTGTATATGTGCAAAAAATAGTTGACATGCCGGTTAATGGAACATTTACCCTTGATGATAAAGAATACTCCTTTTCAGAGGAAAATGGAAGCTTTGGAGTTCTCGACTGGACGCGTGGTGTCCTCCCCTACAAAACTTCTTGGTATTGGGGAGGGGGATTTGGAATAGTAAATGGAAAAAGGTTGGGATTTAACCTCGATTATGGCTTCGGAATTGAAACGATATCAAGTAAGAATATGATATTTTACGAGGGAAAAGGGCACAAAATCGACAACATCAAGTTTCATTACGACAAAGAGGACGTCATGAAACCTTGGAAATGCACGAGTAGCGACGGTCGCTTCGAGATGGTAATTGACCCCGTGATGAAAAAAGAAAATAACCTAAACATGCTTATTTTAAAAACAGGTGGCGTGCAAGTTTTAGGATATTATATTGGAGATCTCATATTAGACGACGGAACAAAGATACATATTGATAAATCCGATCGAGTATTTGGTTGGGCTGAGAACTTCTCCCACAAGTGGTGAATTTCGTGTCTTTGAACGAAGAAATTGAAAAGTATTTGTTGGATAATGGAGCATTAAAAGTAGGTTTTGTAACAAAGGAAGGCATGATGGGAGATCCTCCCAGCGCAGACATCACGTATGCTTTACCCAAGGCTCAATCTGCCGTCAGTTTTGCCGTACCTTTAGATAAAGACAAGATTCGCGCCTTCTTGAGAAAAGATTTGCCAAATGGACGTGTAGAACATGAGATTGACAACATAAAAGCGTATTTAAAAGCCTACAAGATTTCTAACGAAGTTGCACGAATATTAAAAGAGAAAGGGCACGAAGCATTAGCGTTGTTTCCAAACTTCAAATACCGTGAAGACGTTCCATTCTCGGGTGTAAGATCGTTCCCTCCCGTTTCATTTAGGTACCTTGCGGTTCGTTCTGGTGCGGGAATATACGGATGGTCGGGAAACGTTGGTTTAAAGGGTTATGGAGCGACTATTATTTTAGGCGGATTAGTCACGTCGGCTAAGTTGGAACCCACGGATCCCATTCCTCAAAGCGAGACATTTTGCAACGAATGTAAGTTATGCGAAAAAGTATGTACTTTGAGGATGTTTGGCGGCGAAAACGAATCAGTATCCATAGGGGGTCATGAGTTTAGCTTTACTAAAAGGAGGCATTTGATGCGTTGTTTTGCCGGATGTGGAGGATATGCGGGTTTAGATAAGGAGGGAAAGTGGTCCACATGGTCACCGGGTCGCTATCCTTATCCAGAAACGAACGATGATGTTGTTCGTCTCTTAGCTCAATCATTTAGGCTTAAAAGGAAGTGGTACATTAAAGGTGAAAAAAAAGGATACGAGATTTCTAATTTGAAAAAGGACGGGGGGGTGACAGACGAAGAATATGAGGCGCTTCTTGCGCAGAATAAAAAGGCTCTAAAGGACTTAAAAAACGTGACCCTCACTTGTGGCAACTGTCAATTGATATGCTGGGGAGATCCAAAAGAAACCGCTGAAAATTATAAGATACTAACTAACTCAGGATGTGCAGTTCAAAAGAAGAACGACGAGCTTGTCATCCTTCCTCCAGAGGAGGCAAGAGATCTTTTCTACGAGTTAGGAAATAAGAATAGAAAGAGTTTAGGGAATAAAATCGTTTCTTGGATTGCCTACAAATATTTAAAGCGTGCGAATAAATATTTCCAAAGGGATGGATAGAATAGAGAAGAAGAATTACAAGACAAATTCAGACGTCTGTTCTCTCGGATATTCGATATCTGGATGCCTTTCTATATTCAATCGTCCGTCTTTAACCACGATAAAACCGTCTTTAATAACCATTTCAACGTTTCTTAGAGCAAATAGGTCTTGATCTGGCTTTCCATCGATTATAAGCACGTCCGCTAACTTACCCACCTCTAAAGTCCCCAATTTATCCTCCATTCCAAGAATTTCCGCATTGATCCTTGTTGATGCGATGAGGGTTTCTTCAGTATTAAACCCAACCTGTAAAAATTTAACTAATTCACCAATATAAGGATCTGGTAAGTAGCGGAACATATTTAATGACAAATCAGTTCCAATACCGAGTTTAATTCCTGCTTTCTTCAATTTTTTCACGTGGTTCTTTACACTTCGTTTAGTTATTTGAAATTTTCTCGTTGTAGAACCGTAATATCCCCCTATGTACTTGTCTATGATGTCGTAAATCAATAATGTTGGTATCACGTCTACTTTTTTTTCTGCCATTAACTTGATAGCCTCGTCAGAGCAGGGAAGACAATGCTCGATCATGTCTATTCCTTCCTCCACTGCCCATTGAACATAATATCTTTCAGCATCGGATGTTATTTTAATGTTAAGCGCGTGTGCCTCGTCAATAGCTGCTTTTATTTCTTCCCTTGAAAAGTGGCTACCCGTTTTTATTAGATCTGCTCCATTTTTATACATCTTACGAACGATATTTCTCCAATCGTCAGGCCCAGAAGCTTCAATCACTAGTCCGTAAGCAGCATTTCGTTCGTCTAGGAATTGTGCGGCGTGACCTCCAGTGCCCGTGATGAATTGTCCTGCAGCAAATATACGAGGTCCCGGAATTCGATTCTGCGCAGACCATTCTTTAAGCCTAAATGGAACGGTTCCGTGTGACCCCACATCGCGCACGCTTGTTATCCCACTTTCAATGTAATACCTCATCCTTTCTAACCCTCGTAAAGTTTGGTCCGCTTCGCTTAGCGTGATAGATATTGGTAGTCCTTGATCTGAATCAGTTAGATGAGTATGCATGTCAATCAATCCAGGTAATATGGTTTTTCCGTTTAAATCTATTACTTCTGCATCTGAGGCCCAATCAGTTGATCCAGCGGGTAAAACTGCCTTTATTTTATTGTGTTCTAACACAACAGTTCCCTCAAATATAGGTTTGCCAGTTCCATCAAAGATGCGCCCTCCAGTAAGTACTAAAGTTCCTTCTGGCCCCTTAATGAATTTTGGATCTGCGGGAACTCGGCGTGGGTCGTCTGATACTACTACTTTTTCATCAAGCCATTCGTTTTTCAATTTAATTCACTTTTTTACTCGAAGAATATAATATTGTTATAATAGCACTTGCTTCTTAAAACCTATGGATATTGATTTATATTTACTGCTCTTGTTTTTTCCAAAAAATTAAAACCATTAATTCTTAATATATCATGTATACTTCATTTTTTAAAAGCGAGACGATAATGACTGACGATTTCTTGACGCCAGAAGGGATTTACGACCAAATTATTAGCAAGGCAATCAGTAAGGAAGAGGCCATAGGGCGCTTGATCTCTCTATTTGAAGTTAGCGACGATGCTGGGCTTCGAGCAAAGAGTTTAGAGGCGCTTGACAAAATCGTGCTTGAAAAAGATGAGATATTCAAATTTTTAGAGTCTTGTTTGATTTCAGATGGAGATTGGATAGTAAGAGCCACTGCTGCGGAAATATTGATTAAAACCTTCCCAATAAAGAGCGAAACGCCAATTAAATGGGCGATAGATAACGATAAATCCTATCCGTGCTTGTTTAGAATATTTAAAGCTCTGGAGAATGCTAACCAAGGCAATAATCACGATATTTTAGATTGCATAAAGGATAAGTTCTCGAAAAACTATCAAACGCAATTCGATCTTGATAAGCGTGAGGCGACAATATTGGGAATGCTGGACATGATGCGAAACGATTCCGACGTTACCGGCGAAATTGAACCTGATTTCAATTTTAAAGTTGAAGATGGGCACTTAGTGGAGTTAAACGTGGAAGGCTTTCAATACAATGTTTTCGAAGGACTTGAAATATTTCCAAAACTAAAAAGTTTAGAGATAATGGGTGAAAAACTTCAAATAGTTAAAAATCTTGAAACTCTCGCTAACTTAAAGACGCTCTATATTTACGATGCTAAAATAGAAGACGTTAAGATGTTTGAGAACCTCGAGAATTTAGAAGAGTTAGGTCTTTACAACAATAAAATAACTGATACAAGTGGAATTGAAAACCTCAAGCATTTGAAAAAGCTAGATCTGGGTTGTAATCCCATTACTAATATCGATGGATTAAATAAGCTCGTGGATTTACATTTTCTTAACATACATTT
>JAEORV010000029.1 GCA_016840695.1 Promethearchaeota archaeon | reverse complement strand
TATCCACTATTATCATACAAACTTGCATTTCGATCGCAAATGAATCCATTTCTAAAGGATTAATCGCAAGAAGAGGGAGTGATTACTATAGTAAAAGATCAGCTGTTATAATCACATCATTATTTTTGGGATTTAGCGAATTTATTTTTTATTTTGACATACTACCGATTTATCTTCCTCCTTGGTTTCCTCTTATTTGGTTTTTAAAATCGTTTTTAATAGGAATAATTCTCTCGCTATTTATCCTAAGAAAAAATTGGTTATTCCCAATCATTTTCGCTAGCATTATAAATAATATTTTTCTAACGCATGTAATGTGGGGGTACTTACATGGTGTTGACATATACCTCTTATCCTTTTTTATTTATGTTCCCTTGCTTATAATAGACGGTATTATACTACTTTGGGAATATCCAAGAATAAAGAAAATAATGCAAGCAGGAGTCAAGGAATTAAAATTGTATTTGAAAAACGATAAAGATATTAAAGAGACTAGTGGGGATAAATCTTTTCGCATTTTTGTTGATATTATTATTGGGGGATTAATGTATATAATAAGTATATTAATTGCGGTTTAATTAATCGATTATCTGCAATTATTTTTGTTTCTTTTTCATTAATAGCGAAGGATTAAATTTTTCGAAGTCAGGAATATCAATTCCCTTACCAATATCGCTATACTTTTCTCTAAGGAATTCTAATGGACCTGCATCCAACGCGTACATTGGGCAAGCTTCGACACAGATTGGAGCCTTTCCTTGCTCCAAACGATCTAAACATAGATTACATTTTTGCATTTTTGCATTATCTTCTGGTCCAAATTGTGGTGCTTTCCATGGGCACGCATTTAAGCACCGCATGTTGCATTCTTCATTTCCTAAACATTTCTCCCGATCTACTACGACAATTCCATCAGATTCTCGTTTGGTTATTGCCTTCTCGGGACAAACTTTCACACAAGGGGGTTCAGCACAGTGATTACAAGCTATGGAAGTGTAAGCAACAAATAAATCTGGAAATTTACCCTTTTCTATGAGTTCCACCCTTCTCCAATTTACGGGTCCTGCGTCAATATCGTGCCAATCTTTGCAAGCTACTGAGCACGTGTGACAGCCTATGCATCGAGTTTGGTCGAAGTAAAATCCATACTGAGTCATTTTAAAGCCTCCGCTTCCTGCTTTTTAAATAACTCTACTTGAACTAGAGCGCTATTATGAGAAAATGCACCTCCAGGTGAATGTTCGTCTTTAGTCAATGTATTTGCACATCCTCCGAGATCAATACCATTCTTGTCTGGATTGTACCATGCTCCTTGATAAACGCAAGTTACTCCTGGCATAATTCGCTCAGTTACTCTCGCAGGAATCCGTATCCTACCTCTATCGTTAAAAATATCTATTAAATCTCCATTTTCAATACTTCTTGCTTTTGCATCAATTGAATTGATTAAGGCCGCATGAGCTTCAACTTCTTCAAGCCAAGGAATATTTTGTAAAGAAGAATGAGTTCGCCTCTTATTATGAACCGTGAGAAGCTGTAATGGATACTCTTTAGCTTTTGGAGAGTCATAATGCTCATCGTGGCTTAAATATTTTGGAATAGGTGGTATTAGAGGATTATTCATTTCTGCTAAGTGTTCGCAATAAATCTCTATTTTTCCTGATAATGTTGGGAACGGGTAATTCTCGGGATCATTTATTTGTTCTTTAAATGCTACAAAAGGCTCCTCAACCTTGATTTTTGTGTAGCCATCCCTTTTCATCTTGTTAAAATTCTTGATGTCTTTTCTTGGTTGGGCGAAAATCCGCAAGATTTGTTTCTCGTCTAAATCTAACATGCCAGGACCAAGACCTAACTTTTTCCCAAGGATTCGACACACTTCTAAATCTGATTTTGACTCGTAAAGGGAATCAATTGCTTTATTGAGATAAATATAATATGGAGATCCCAACCAAGGAACAGCGATATCGTCTCGCTCCATGAATGTGTTAATTGGTAACACGATATCTGCAAACTTAGCTGTTGGGGTCATGAATTGTTCGTGAATCACAATAAAATCCAGCGATTTTAAAGCCTTTATCCCGTAATTAACATTTGCTTGTTGGTTCAAAAAGTCAGCTGCCACTATATATGCCATTTTAATGTCAGCAGGATAACCACCACTGCATCCTTTCAGTATTGCATCGTAAAACTTGGTAGTGTGTATGCGGGTGTTGACAGGATTCGTACCACCACTTAATTTATATAATGTATTTTCTCGAGGGGGAGCGTTAAAATCCACGGGATTGTCTTGTGGTCTTAGCTTTTTAGTTATTTGCTTCTGTTTTTCAGGTCTCTGAGGTTTTCCCCCTTTCTTTTTCCCCGGAAGTATAGTTTCGCGACTTGAATACGCCCTCATAAAACCGCACGCGTATCCCCCATTTACACCGACATTGCCCGTGATTGCAGTAAGTACATTTGCGGCCCGCGAGTATTGTTCGCCTCTAGCGGTTCTTGCCGGCCCCCATCCTGCTAGAAGCGCTGATGGTTTATTCGTTGCGTATTCTCTTGCCAAGTTAACAATCGTGTTTGCTGGTACTTTAGTGATCTCTTCAGCCCATTCGGGTGTTTTTGGAGTGTCATCTTCAATCCCTAATAAATATTCTTTATACTTATCAAATCCAAAGGTGTATTTATCGATGAATTCTTGATCATGCAAGTTTTCTGTGATTATTACATGTGCTATGGCATTTAACATTGCAGCATCTGTTCCAGGTCGTATGGGTATCCATTGATCGGCGAAAACCGCTGCAGTATCCGTGTAAATTGGATCCACAACAACAATTTTTATACCTTTCTCGCGGGCTTTTGCTATCATTAAGCTCGTTCCTGGATCTTGGATGGTATTGGCGGGATTCATGCCCCAAATGATGATAAACTTGGAGTTTAGAAGGTCTTCTCTCGCATTTCCCGTCTTGATGGTACCATATGTCGCCATGGATGCGAATAGCGCACCTTCGAAAGATGGAACGCCCCAAAATCGAGTATAACCTCCAAATTGATTGAGCATTATGACAACTGGCGGGGGCCCATGGAGCATACCTTGATTTCCTGAACCGAGAACTAAAAGAATAGATTGATTACCATATTTCTCTTTAGTTTCAATTAATCTCGCAGCAACTTCTTCAAGAGCTTCCTCCCAAGAGATTCTCTCGAACTTAACTTCTCCTCGTTCACCAATGCGTCGTAAAGGATACTTCAAGCGATCCTTCGAATAAACGCGCTGTCTATACGCTCTTCCCCTCATGCAAGCTCGAATTTGAGGGTCCTCAGCGTTATCGGTTTCAAACCTAATAATCTTTCCATTTTTCACATGCGCTTTAAGCACGCATCGCCCTCCGCAGTCGTGACAACACCCAGTATTTATTATTTTGACGTCGTCATCACTCTTTTTTACATCGTTCTCGGTCATCATTTAACCTTTTTTGAATTATTTAATCAAATTCTTTTAACGTTTAATTAAATATTAACTATTAATGTATTGCGATGTTCTAAAAAAGAAAATAAGAAAAGAATTTTCCACACTTGAATTCACGCATTTTGTAAATATTCGTTAATAACTGATGTTATTGCTTGAAAATCCATGAGTGCTTCACTTCCTCCACCAAATGACACATCACCTGCCTCGTGGGCGCTAGAAATCTCTATTTCGCCGAATATAATGCCCGCAAAAGTTGATAGAGTGGTTGAGAATGTTAACGAAGGATTCTGAGCTTCACCCTCGCCATAATCTACTATCCCATCCTTGAATTTGAGCCACAATTTCATGTTTGCATCTGAAATGTTTATCTGTCCTAAAAAATCCATGTCTAACATGTCCATGTCTTCAAACTCTTCCTTTAAGCCCGCGCTCTCCAAGGATGTCTGTTTATATTGTTCTAATTTGGATTTAATTTTCTCTAAATCTGTCATGCTACATCTTCGTGTTCAAATTTGATATTAATTTATAAATATAATCTATTATGATTTTAAGAATATTCCTATATAAAATGTTAGGAAAAATTAATTTTTCCGGGGAGGTATGATATTTACAATTCTCTTCTTTTCGACCAAAGTAATTGCGTTTTCGGGGCAGAAATAGGCACATACACCGCAGCCTATACAAAATTCCTCATCTCTTTCTGCTTTATCGTCGTTATTGAGTTCAATTATGCCATTGTGGCATTTCTCGACGCAAGTTCCGCATCCCACGCATAAATCTGGATTGATTTCAGCCACGAAGCTAGCTGCGTTATTCTGTGGTATGTAAGCCCCTTTCAAGCTGTTCGGACAACAACCGTCGCCACAGCAATTACAAATAGCGACCTCTTCTTTATTAATATCGCTGGCTAAATGGTATGCCTTGTGAACTAATCCCGCCTCCCTACAGGTTTTTAAAATTTCTAAAGCCTCTTCTTGAGATACAAGTCGAGAAAAGCCATGCTTTGACGTGTGTCTAGCAGACTTCCCTAAGGTGAAACAGCTATCTATTAATTCGATTTGCGTACATGGATGTCCTATAATTTCCTCGCGCTGGCGACAAAAACATTTGCCCACCGCAATATCATCATATTTCTTGATAATATCGTCAATATTTTGCGTTGGGATGATTTTTTCAATTGGTACTTCCAGTTCTTTATCAAGCACGATTTCAATATCGTCTCCATTTTGATTCTTTGCGTATGGGACTGTTCGGTCGATCGGCGGCATTTTTGAAAACATGTTTTTAAAGTTGTCATAATCGTTTTGAAACATCTGGCTTAGAGCGTTATCTAGTTTCTTAAATAATTTTCCAAACTCTATGTTTTCTTCCGTATGTTCGAGTTTTTTCATAAAACCATATTCAGATTGACGGACAATTGGTAGGAGTCGAAAAATCATCACACCGTTACGGTTGGGTTGATCAAACATAACGCCCGTCGAAGCTAATCTCTTAACTTTAGTCAAGATCTCTTCTTCAGACAACTTGCTGGCCTCCTTTAGTTGTTCCATTGTCATGGAAATTTTCCTTTTAAATGCCATTATGAAATCCAAATCTTCTTCTTTAATGGTATGTTTCAAAATACTTATCGTCGTTTCAGAGGCGGGAATCGGAAACTGTCCTGCTTTGTTTAGAACGCTTATGACCTTCACATATTTTTTATCTATATCTGACATTTTTTTCACGTATTATTTGATAAAAATTTATTTTAATGCTAACTAATGATTAACATTAAAGAAAAATATTCTCAATCATAAAAGGTTTATATTTATTTTGTATATTTTTGTAAAATTTCTATTTAAAGATTTAAATATTTGTTATACTATTATAAATTGTAGATAAATTAAATTGTAAGAGTACTTAATTATATTCATAAAAAATTGATTAAACCTCTATTAAATACTGTGATTATAGAAATGACAGAACAAGACAATATTCAAGATAAAGACGAAATAAAATATGTCAGGACAACCTCCGCGTTCGATTGTGGTGGACGATGTCCTCTTAAATTTCACGTGAAGGACGGCAAAATTATTCGCGTCGAAGGAGACGATTTAGTTGACGAAGAAAACCAATTAAGGGCTTGTCCAAAATGTCGCGCTATTCGACAAGAAATTTACCATCCAGAACGACTTCTCTATCCACTGAAAAGAGTAGGACCAAAAGGAGAGGGAAAGTTTAAACGAATTTCATGGGACGAGGCTTTAGATGAGATAGCCGCAAAACTCATCGAAGTTAAGGAAAAATACGGTAATGAAGCTATATTTCTTCCTACGGGCGGTGGTTTTCTATCCGCTTATCATTTTCCTGTGGTCAATTACATTCGCTTATTTACACACTTTGGTGGATTCTCCACTCATCATGGAAATGTATCCTCTGAGGGTGCTGTTTGGGCTACCCAGACACAATATGGTTCTCCGTTTGTAGGCCATGGTCGGGAAGACATGCTAAATTCGAAATTAATTATATTATGGGGCTGGGATCCAGCGAGGATGAACTCAGGTACGGATGCCCTGTATAATCTTGTAAAGGCACACGAAAAAGGCGCTAAAGTTGTAAGCATTAATCCTAGATACTCAGATACAGATGTCATTGTCGCTGATCAATGGATTCCAATCATACCAGGTACCGATGTGGCAATGATGGCTGCAATGGCTAATGTAATTGTAAAAGAAAACCTTCACAACCAAGCGTTCTTGGATAAATACACGGTTGGATTCGATAAATTCAAGGAATATGTAATTGGCCAAGAAGATGGCGTTGAAAAAACACCTGAATGGGCTGAAAAGATTTGTAGCGTACCAGCAGAAACGATCAGAGACTTGGCTCGCGAATATGCGACCACCAAACCAGCCGCGCTTATGGATTGTCAAGGACCAGCGCGTAGTGCGATGGGTGGACAATACAATAGAGGTGCCATGACATTATCTGCAATGACTGGAAATGTTGGACGAAAAGGAGGCGCTGCTTGTGGAGGATTAATGGGTATTCCAACCGCTCACATGTTTTTTGGACCATTTATCGTACCTCCCGGTCGAAATCCCGTGGAAGAAAACCATCCTAATAGAGTTTCAGTAAGAGGATCTTTGGATGTAGAACTTCGGCTTCGAACAAGAGTTCATACTAATGTTATGTTTGATCAGATTATAGAAGGTAAGGAGGGAGGGTACCTATATGATATCAAATTTGGATGGTTTGCATGCAATAATTTTTTAAATCAGTTGGGTAACACTAATCGTAATGCAGAAGCATTAAAAAAGCTTGATTATATGGTTTGTGTAGATTTATTCATAACGGCAACAGCCAGATATGCAGATATCGTTTTACCAGCGACTAGCATGGCTGAGAGATCGGATTTAACACGCCCATGGCCGTCGGGACCATATTTTGGACATATGAATAAAGCCATTGAACCAATAGGTGAATGTAAACATGATATTACCATTGCTGAAGAACTCGCAGCAAAACTAGGCCTTGAAAAATTTAGGCATTACGAAGAGGATAAAACTGTAAAAAAATTATGGAGAAATACAGTAGATATAAAAAAGCATGTCAAGGATTATAACAAGTATAAAGAAGATGGAATTTGGAGAGTAGAAACAGATGAACCTTATGTAGCCTTCAAGAAACAAATTGAAGACCTAGAAAACAATCCATTCAAAACCCCGAGTGGTAAGATTGAAATCTTTTCGGAACGAGTCGCCAAAATAAACAATCCTAACTTGCCCCCGATCCCTAAATACTTGAAGACATGGGAAGATAGAAACGATCCATTAATTAAAAAATATCCATTACAAATGATTTCTCCACACCCCAAGAACAGGGTTCATTCCGAACTATATCACGTTGAATGGCTTAAAGAAATTGATCCCCATAGGTGCTGGATTAATTCTATCGATGCAGAACTTCGAGGTATTAAATCTGGAGATTTAATATATGTTCATAACGATCGAGGCATTATATCAATTGAAGCATGGGTCACGGAACGAATAATTCCGGGAGTTATTGCCATCCACGAAGGAACGTGGTATACTCCCGACGAGGAAGGCATTGATAGGGGCGGTTGTGTTAATACCTTGACAAAAAATGCGTATGCTCCTTGCGGGGCTGCTGCTCTAAAAACATGCCTTGTACAAGCAAGTAAAGAAAAACCGGAGGTGAAATAAAATGCAGGTTGGATTCTATTTCGATCAAACTCGATGTACCGGATGTGGTGCCTGTATGGTCGCCTGTAAGGATTGGAATGATGTTCCCGCAGGACCTGAATTCTGGATGAAGATACTTTACAACGAAGAAGGTAAGATTCCAAATGTCTTCGTGAGTTACTTAGTAAGACCTTGTTATCATTGCGAAGACCCTGTCTGCATTCCCGTGTGTCCTGTCAACGCCATAACGAAAAGAGAAGAAGATGGTATTGTCATCGTGGATAGTGATAAATGCGTGGGCAACGAGGAATGCGATACCAAATGTTTGAAGGCGTGTCCTTACGATTCGCCTCAATTTGGACCCGAAAAGGGTGCGAAGATGCGAAAGTGTACTTTTTGCTTTGACCGACACCTGGAAAATAAAATACCCGTGTGCGTTCAAACATGCAGACCTAGGGCTTTATATGCGGGTAATTTAGACGAGCTTAAAGCAAAATACGGTGAAATTCATGAAGCTGACAATTTTATATATTCTGAAAGGACCAAACCAGCAATTATCTTTAAACCAAAACAGAAATAAACCTTTTTATTCTATTTTTTTCTTTCAATTATAGGAATTTTTTCTCCTGCTTCTGCCATCTTTCGTTTTAAAAGTTCTGCTAACTCGTTCCTCACTTCCTCATAATCGGGGTGGTCCACGAGATTGTTTCTCTCGTGAATGTCGTTTTCAAGATCGTACAAAAAATCCTCAATGTATATCTCGCTTTCTGAATGTACATAGTTGACTTTATAAGGAGCTCTCACGGAATACTTCCATTTTTTCGTACGAATTGCCCGACCGACTTGAGACTCGCTAATTTGAACGAAAACTTCTTGTTGCCAATCTTTTGCCATTCCTTCCACTAAGTCTTGTATTGGTCTTCCCATCATGTGTTCTGGAGGATCTATTCCCGCAAATTTTAATACCGTAGGAGCATAATCTATTAAACTTACGAGCTCAGATAACTTTTTTCCCCCTTGGAATCCGGGTCCTTTGATTATTAAAGGAACATGAATGGATGATTCATGACAAGAACGCTTATATTCAGAATTTCGAGTTTTAAAATGACAACCATGATCGCTCGTATAAATAAGAATTGTATTTTCAAGCATTCCCAATTCTTCCAGCTTATCTTGTATTCGCTTGACGTTTTTATCTATGTTATGACAACAACCAAGATAATCGGGATATTCTTCTTGCCAGTCCCCCTCAGTGCCTATAAGATCTCCAGGAACTTTAAAATCCTTAAATTTATCTTTGCTCCCAATTGGCCCTTCGAAATGATGTTTGTTATTTTGATGATGGGGTTCTAAAAACGAGATAAATAGAAAAAGTGGTTGGTTTTTGCTTCGAGATTCCAAATAATCCAGAACACGATCAGTCATGAAGTCGACTCTATATTGATCTTGAAATTCTAGTTTATTCATGTATCTATCAAAAAGATGTCCTTGATATGATCCCGATGTAAATTCAAGCGTATCAGCAGCGAGCCAATAATCTTTATAACCACCTCTATATTCTGGAGGAACTGGTTTTGTTGCATAATTGTATCTTTTTCCGATTTTCTTTTTAGGACCTAATAAGTTGGTTGCTAGATGCCATTTTCCAACATAACTTGTTTCATAACCGTTATTAGAAAGATAATTAGCTATATTTTTTTCAGAAAATGGCAGTCCAATCCCGTTTCTAACCACTCCGATTTGCGTGGAATAAAGACCGGTTTGAATACAAGCCCTCGCGGGAGTACATAACGGTTGACAAGTAAAAGTATTTGTAAATAATACTCCTTCTTCAGCCATCTTATCCAAATTTGGAGTTATGTCTAATTCTTGACCATAACATCCGCATGAATCGTGTCGCTGCTGGTCTGAAAATATAAAAATGATATTTGGTTTATTCATTATTCTTCAAAAGAAATAAACAAAATTATATTATGCCAATTC
>JAEORV010000028.1 GCA_016840695.1 Promethearchaeota archaeon | reverse complement strand
TTATACATTGATAGATTTGGGATTAATAAAAAAGATTTGTAGTCCAGTTTTTATGAATATTTTGATCGGTTTGGTGATTTTATGAGGAATTTATTTCTCTAAATTTCATTTCAATGAAAAAATGTAACCGAATTTCTAAATACATAATAAATTCTTGATGATTTAGATCATTTTTATATCAAGTGTGAAATCGCTTAATAATAATCGAAAAAATAATCAAGAGATATATTCTTCAGGTTTATCATTTTCTGAATTATTGATTTCGGAATTTTCTTCCTCAGAGGTTTCAGAATCTTTATCTTTTTTTTCTTCTTTGAGTTCTGGCTCAGGTTCAGGTTCAGGCGGTTTCGCCTTTCTAGAAGTGATTACTTTTGCGTACCTTAAAACCTGCTTTCCTAGCATCCAACCTTCCTGAATGATATCTATTATGGTATTGTTCGGAAGATCGTCTCGTTCAATCGAATTTAAGGCTTCATGATAGTGATAATCAAAAGGATCGTTGATATTGACTTTCATTGGCTCAGCTCCTTCGAAAATTTTAAAAATATTGAGAAATTGATTATAGAACTGGGCGATACTCTCATCCTCGGGATTAGTATCAACTGCTTTTTTATAAGAGTCGTATAAAGGAAGGAACTTCTTCAGAACAGATGCGGTATATTCAATTCTTAGATTATGCCTTTCCTTGCTCCATCTCTTTTGCGCATTCTCAAATTCTGCTTGTAGAAGCATGTATTTTTTCTGCCAACCTTGAAATTCTTCGATTTTTTTCTTATCTTCTTCTTGTTTTTTTTCTAACTCTTTGATTTTTTCAACCAGTTCGTCTTTTGAAAAATATTCAATGAGTAATGGCTCTTCTTCTTCCTCCCCATTCTCATCTAAATCTATGATAACTTCGTCATCTGGAGCAGTTCCCGGATTTTTCGACTCTTCTTTTTTCTTTGTCATCGTATAAACTTGATAGAATTTATTGTAATATAAAAAAATAAAAAGAGGTTTAAAGTATGTTAACTATCCTCTTCGTCCCAATCGACATCAACAACCTTTTTCTTGTCGTCTTTTTTCTCTTCGGTTTTATAGGACGCGCCACCAGATCCAGCACCTCCCATGTCACCCATTCCACCAGGAGGCCCTCCACCCATTCCGCCTGGAGGCATTCCTCCCATGCCACCTGCAGCTCTTTGCGCTTGTTCTGCAGCTTGTTGGTATGCTTGTTGTTGAGCTTGATCGCCATATATTCTCTGCGAGAAGCCATACATCGATTTCTGAAGGTTCTCCATCCCTGCTTTGATTCGTTCTACATC
The DNA here is from genome assembly GCA_016840695.1 of Promethearchaeota archaeon. Classification (GTDB taxonomy): domain Archaea; phylum Asgardarchaeota; class Lokiarchaeia; order Sigyniarchaeales; family SOKP01; genus FT1-020. The sequence goes on along the minus strand of JAEORV010000028.1, from coordinate 8,381 downwards.
TTCGGATCGAATGTCATCTTCAAGCGACGTGATTGCGGCTTCAATGGCTTCTCCTTCCTCAGGTTGGATTTTATCCTTGTTATCTTCCATTAATTTCCTTGTTTGGTAAATCATTGATTCGGCGGTATTCTTAGCTTCGATCTGTTCTCTAAGTTTTTTATCTTCGTCTTCATACATCTCAGCGTCTCTTACTTTTTGGGCAATTTCTTCTTCAGATAATCCTTTAGCTCCAGTGACTGTGATTCCCGTTTCTTTACCAGTTCCTAAATCTTTCGCCGTGACGTGTACGATTCCATCAGCATCAATTGAAAATTTAACTTCAATCTGTGGCATCCCTCTTGGAGCGGGAGGTATACCAGTTAGATGGAATGTTCCCAAAGAGATATTATCCTTTGCCATCGTTCTCTCCCCTTGAAGCACGTTTATTGTTACTGCAGGTTGATTGTCAGCGGCTGTACTGAAAGTTTGTTTCTTCTCAGTCGGAATCGTTGTATTCCTTTCAATTAATCTTGTAGAAACGCCTCCAAGAGTTTCAACGCCTAATGACAATGGAGTAACATCAAGTAATAAAAGATCTTCGACATCGCCAGCGATGACACCACCCTGAATTGCAGCGCCTAATGCCACGCATTCCATTGGATCAACGCTATGTTCTGGTTCTCTACCGAAAAATTTCTTGAATCGTTCTTGTACGGAAGGCATTCTTGTAGGTCCTCCGACCAGAATTACTTTATCTACGTTCGCGGCAGATAATTTAGCGTCAGAAACGGCCCTTTGCATTATTGGATCCAATCTCCTTAAGGTTGGTTCTATTAAAGATTCTAATTTTGCCCTGGTAAGGTCAATTTCAAAATGGACGGGATTTCCTTCTTTTTGCGTGAGATAGGGAAGGTTTATCGAAGATGTGAGCGTAGTGCTCAATTCGATTTTAGCTTTTTCTGCTGCGTCTTTTAATCGAATCATCGCTTTTTCATCTTGTCTTAAATCTATTCCTTCTTTTCGCTTGAACTCATCGAGAAGCCAATCAATAATAGCGTTATCCATGTCAGTCCCACCAAGCTGAGTGTCTCCTGCAGTTGACAAGACTTCTACGACACCTTCACCGTATTCCATGAGCGTAATATCGAAAGTACCTCCTCCAAGATCCAAAACGCAAATTTTAAGCAATTTATCTTTTGTATCCTTGTCTAAACCGTATGCTAAGCAAGCAGCTGTTGGTTCGTTAATCATCCTCACGACTTCTAGACCAGCGATTTCTCCTGCATTCTTGGTCGCAGTACGCTGAGCGTCGTTAAAATACGCTGGTACGGTAATTACTGCTTTTTTTACTTCTTCACCCAAATAAGCAGAGGCATCGTTCTTGATCTTTTTTAATATCATTGCTGAGACTTCTTCGGGAGAAAACTCTTTTATCTCGCTCCCTACCTTCGCTTTTGCCTTATAAGAAAGACCCATTTTTCTTTTAATCGCGTAAATCGTACCTTCAGGATTGCTTACGGCTTGTCTACGAGCAGGTTCACCAACAATTTTCTGTCCTTCTTCGTTAAATGCAACATATGAAGGAAATGCTTTCCCTCCAAGGGTTCTACCTTCTGCGGCAGGAACAATTTCGGGTTTTCTGGTAATGGCATTTAATACCGCACATGCGCTATTAGACGTGCCAAGATCTATACCAATAATCTTTTCTTTTCTCGTGGATTTCTTTTCTTCGTCCACTGGTTTTTCTTCGGTCACTTTCAAATCATCGAAATGTGTAATTTTCTATTAATTATAGAAATATATAGTTCTACTAGTCATAAAAATTTTATGATTAGGAGATCTTTATATATAAATTTTTATGATAGTATTAATTTAAACAATTATAAAAACATCTATTATAGAGTATTAAACATCAAAAAAAATATCTAAAAAAATATATTTTGATTAAGATTAATATTTATAATTTTTAATTTACTTAATTTGAATCACGGAGATTGATGAATCATAAGTTCTAACAAGCGAGACTATTACGATGTACTTGGTGTAGCCAAGGATGCAACAGAAAAAGACATAAAGTTAGCATATCGAAGATTAGCAAGAAAACTCCATCCCGATATTAATAAAACCGATCCTCAGGCAAAAGAAAAGTTCATTGAGCTTCAAGAAGCGTATGAAGTCTTAAATGACCCAAATAAGCGCCAAAACTACGATCGATACGGTTTTAGCGGGGTAGACATTGACATGAGTGATTTTTTCAGTGGGGGGATCCCTGGAATCGACGAGTTATTTAGGTCAATCTTTAGCGGGGGAGGTTTCGGAGGGATAGGTGATATATTCGGAGGTGGTTTTGGTGGTTTTGGGGGAAGAAGTCGACAAACTCAACCTCGTCGTGAAGTTGGTCAAGACATTGAATTAAAAATTTCTTTGTCCTTTGAAGAAGCAATGTTTGGGCTTAAGCGAGACGTAACAGTTCAGAGATATGTCCCGTGCGATACATGCGAGGGGACTGGCGCCGAAGACAAATCAAGTATTGCCACATGTTCTGATTGTAATGGCTCAGGTAGGGAAAGAAAAATGACTCGTTCTGGATTTGGAACGATAATACGCGAGACAGAATGCAGCAATTGTGGAGGACGAGGAGAAATCATCATGAAGAAATGCAAGGCTTGCAAGGGACGCAAAGTAGTTGAAGAAACAAAAACAATTAAAGGAGTTAACATCCCTGGGGGTGTAGAAGATGGAGTTCACCTCAAAATGCAAGGTGCGGGACACGTACCTTCGAGCAACGCAATCCCTGGCGACTTATACCTTCAAATAAGAGTAAAAGAAGATCCAAATTTCATCAGAAGGAGGAACGATCTCTATACAAAAGCAGACATCGATATTGTAACAGCAATTCTCGGTGGTAAAATCACGGTTCCTACATTAGACCATAAAAGTAAGGTAATCAAAGAAAAAGAATTAGAAATCCCTGCGGGAACTCAATTTGCTACAGAATTTCGGATAAAGAATCACGGTGTACCTTATATGAGGGGTAAAGGCCATGGGGACCAATATGTGATAGCCAACATAATCATGCCTGATAAACTTTCAAGCGAGCAAAAAGAGCTCCTTGAAAAATTTAGGGAATTAAGCAAAAAATAGTCAATTTTAAATATTACTTCCACTCATGGCGACAATCGCCGCACTTGTACTTTTTTCCGTACATTTTCATTCCCATATCCTGATATATCACGTGTTCCTTGTCATCAACTTCAAGAATGAACGCTCCTGCCGCACCGCAATTTGGGCACTGTCTTCTTCTTTCAGGACTTTCGAAATCGCTTGCAGAAGCTGTAACCGTGCTTGGGCCCTCTTGAATTTTAACAACTTTATCACCAGAATCCCCTGAATTTTTTACCACTTCTTTTTCTCCTATCACTTTATCATCTGTTAATGTAGCTGCTGGAGCTTGAACATCTTTAGTTTCCGTATCAACGGTCATTAACAGCGCCGCTTTTAACATTCTATTTTTTTCATCAACTGCCTTGCTTTTCTCATCTAACTCAGAGTTTTCTTGTTTTAACTTTTCGATTTCCTCTTGCAATTGAACAATTTTATCTGCCATATCGTTAACCGTAGATTGATCAGTTGAGGTAGTTGATGATTCCCCAATATTACTATGAAACTGTTCGAGTTCATTTTCAAGACTTTCCTTAGTGGCTTTCATTTTGAAATATTCAGCAGCCAAAAACACTACTTTCTCTTCATAATTGGCTAGATCATCGTTTTTCCAGGATATTTCTTGTCTCTGTGCAAGTAGTATATTCTTGAGGGTTTGAATTTTATTTAGTTTACTTTCTGCATCGTGTTCTTCTGCAGGGATGGCAGATATCTTGACTAATATCTGAGAATTTAAGTCATTTACTTCATTTCTCAAGGTTATAATTGTCTGTTGCATTTCTTCTCGAGTTTCTAAATCATATTTCACAGCATCAGAAAGCTTACACATCTCTTTATTCATTTTTCACACATCCCCAACTATTTTTAAACGATTTATCTCTTACCAATTAATAAACTAAACATTAAAAAAGTTAAGCATTAAAAGAGAAAAAGAGAAATAAATAGAATTAATAAAAATCACATGTGTTTTTCAAGCCAGGTACTCAAATCTTTTAACACGATCTTTCGATCCTTTTCTAACTCGTTGTAGACTTCATGGTAAAGTCCGTTATAAATATTTATTGTCTGGTCATCCATTTTAAAAGCATTTTTAAGTTCTTGTTCAGCACCTTTAATTAAGGCGTCTTCAGAACCACATTGAACTAATAAGGGCAGTTTAAATTTATCTACGACATCCAAAATCATCTCAAATTTACTTAGCATTTCATATCCTAGACGAGCAGTTATTTTTTCTGCGTACACATTTGGGTCTTCTTGATATGCCTTAACTACTTCAGGATCGTGACTAAGCATGTTAGCTTCAAGTCCAGGGCTGATTTTTAGCTTCGGGGCTATTTTTCCCATTACTTTTGCCATGGTTTTTAAAAATCCACTAACCTTATCACCGGCACTTGTACCAGTACCAGATAATATCAATCCTTTATAGAAATCTTCATAATTCTTTATAACATATACTGCAATTAAAGATCCCATTGAGTGTCCGAGTAAGAAGATTGGTAAATTTGGATGGTTTTCTTTTATAATATCGTATAATTTTTTCTCGTCTTCGATATATTGGTCAAAAGAATCAACATAATTCCGCGTTCCTTCAGATCTCCCATGACCTCTATGGTCATCAGCATAAACTCCATAACCCCGTGGAATTATTTCATTTACTACATTTAAATACCTTCCACTGTGTTCAGCAAATCCGTGCACGACTTGAATGATTGCTTTAGGATTGTCTGGTAACCACGATTGGTAAAAGATATTTAATCCCTTAGCACCTTCAAAATTCCCTTCAACATTTTTCATTTATACATCATCACTAAATAATATTTAAGTGGTTTAAGGTAGTATTCTTTAAATTTTAAATGATATTTTTTCCAAAAGTTTATAATTATATTTTATTATAATTTAATAGTTAAGATAGACTCGAAATACTTACTTAGGATTCCTACAATGAAATGGAAATGTGATAAATGTGGCCACGATTTTGATCTTGACGATTTTCCGGAGAAATGTCCGAGCTGTGGAGCTGAAGACGGCACATTTAGTCTCGTTGATTAATTTTTTTATATAATTTCTATTCATCAAATCAAGGTTGCTATGACTTATTTATCTAATTCACATCATTGATATAATATTGATAACTAGATATAGTATAAAATAAGAGAAAAGATAATTGAGCTCAATAAAATTTGATTACGGAAGGGATGGAATCGAAATAAAAGTGGATCCAATTTGGAATCTCACCATTTTTCGTCCAAAGAGCCAAGACCTTATTGCGAATACAAATGAAGCGATAAAAGAAGCAATAAGGAATCCTATTGGAACTATCCCATTAAAAGAATTAATTAAAGAAAAAGGCGATTTAGAACAGATTTGCATTGTTGCAAGCGATGGGACTCGCCCTGTGCCTTCAAGAATCATTCTAAAGGCTCTTATTGAAGAATTAAATTCATACGGTATTAATGATAATCAAATATTAGTTTTAATCGCAACTGGTTTACACAGACAGTCTCGTGAGGACGAATTAGAACGAATTTTGGGAATAGAATTAAAATGTAGATTAAAATCCATCGATCACGTGGCAACCGATAAGGCTTCGCTAAAAGATTTTGGAACAGCACCAGATGGAGTTCCAATATACATCAACAAACACTACTGTGAAAGTGACCTAAAGATTTTGACAGGATATGTTGAACCCCATTTCTTTTTTGGATTTTCGGGAGGGCCAAAATCGATAGCACCAGGAATTGCAGGAGCAGAAACAATCCAAGCAAATCATTCCGCAGAAAACATCGCACATCCACTTGCACGCTTTGGAATTGATAAAGGAAATCCAATGCACGAAAATTCTAAGCATATTAGTGATACAATAGGGGCAGATTTCATAGTGAATGTTTGTATTAACGAGAAGCACGAAATTACTCGAGTTGCTGCAGGTAATGTAATGCAAGTACACGAGCAACTCGTTAAATATCAATTGAATTACATTTTTAAAAAAATAAAGGATTTATATGATATAGTTATCTGTGGAAATGGAGGATATCCATTAGATCTTAATTTATATCAGGCGGTAAAGAGCATGGCGATAGGAGAAATTGCCGTGAAAGAGGGCGGGACGATAATTAGTGTCAATGAACTCTCTGATGGAGTTGGAATCGGGCAAGAAAATTTTCGAGATTTAATTTTCTCAGGTAAGACACCCAAAACACTTTACGAGCAAGTGCTTAACAAAGAAATCGTAATCCCTGACCAATGGGAAATACAAGTTTTAGCCAGAATAATGATGAGGGCTGAAATCTATGTGATCTCCTCGTTAAAAGAAGAAGAAATTGGTAATATCGGTTTAAAATATGCTAATAGTGTTGAAGAAGCAATTGATGCGAGTTTAAAAAAATATGGACAAGGAGCGAGAATTTTAATTTTACCTAATGGTCCCCAAGTCATTCCAATCCTTAAGAACAAATGATAAGGCTCGTTTCTGTTAGATATATATTTTTATTATCATTATATTAAGGATATATTCAAAATATATATTGTTCAAAAATTATAGTTTGGTTAACAGAAATGTCTTTTAATGAAAATGATATAGATTGGGAAGAGTTTAGAAATCCTCCTAAGTCTGCTCGCCCAATGGTAAGATGGTGGTGGACGGGGATGGATGTTGAGGAAGAAGAATTAATAAGAGAAATCAAAGAGCTGGATGATGTAGGATTCTTAGGCGCGGAAATTCAGGTTTTTATGATTGGTTCACCACTTAATCTTGGGAAACTAGATATTGAAAGAGAAAAAAGATCTCATAGATTCATGACACCATATTATTATCAAATGGTAAAAGCGGTGTTGGATGAAGCTTCAAAAAGAAATATGATAATTGATTTAACCATAGGCTCTTCTTGGCCTGCAGGTGGTGTTCATATCGATAAAGATCTATCAATGAAAATGTTATTAATAGGACAAAAAGTGATTGAAGGGCCGATTAAATATTCAGATACTGTTCCTGAACCTGTATTCCCACGTAAAAAAGGCTTCATTGGAGACATAGATTATAGTAGAGATAAAACATTGATTGCTGTTGTTGGAAGCAAACCTATTGGAGAACCTAAACCTATAAAATTTAAGAATTTTAAAACTTCTTATTTAGAAAGTAACACACTAATTGATTTAACACATAAAGTTCACAAGAATGATATATTGAATTGGGAGGTTCCTGAAGGAACTTGGCAAATTTTTTCGTTCTATATTTGTCCTTCTGGAGTAGTACCATTAGCAGATTCTAGGGCAGATTTTAATAAGAAAAGTTTGGTGCTAGATCATTTATCTTCTAAACCCATAAAACATCATTTAGATCTTCATTTGGGGGAAGGAAAACATCATCTTAAGGAACATTATGGAAAAACATTACGCGCATTTTTTACAGATAGCTTAGAATTGGCCTCGAATTGGTTATGGACTCGAGAGTTCCTTTCAAAATTTAAGGAGTGGAGGGGATATGATCTCACTCCGTATTTACCTATATGTTTCGTTCCCGATCGAGATAATGTATATGAATTTGGAGGGCGTACTTTACTTCCTGCATATGATATAAAGGGAAATATTGGTGATAAGATTAGATACGATTATGAGTTGACTATTTCTGACCTCTTTTCAAAAGAATTGGTCCAAACTATGACAGATTGGGCGGAAAAAAACGATTTAAAGAATAGAATTCAAGCATATGGATTGAGAGCAGACACTTTAAAAATATATGGAATCTCTCATATTCCTGAAACTGAGCAATTATATGGTGGTGGATTAATAGATTTTTTAAAACTTGCTGGATCCGCAGGAATAATTTACGATAAACCAATTATAACAGCAGAATCAATCGTGTGGAATCAGAGAGATTACATGACCACGCCATTAAAATGGAAGGTTGCTGCAGATAGACTATTTTCATCTGGTGTGAATCAAATGATATATCATGGTTATCCCTATCAAAATCCTTTATTTCCGTATCCGGGTTTTTGTGGATTTTCGACACCTTATTTACCTCAGTCTGTGAATTTCTCTTCTAATTTTAGCAGGAATAATCCTTTCTGGGAATTCTTTCCTATAATGAATTCATATATTACGAGATGTCAATATATATTACAACATGGAAAAATAGTAAGCAACATAGCCGTATTTTATTCCGTGTTTAATTATTGTCATGATCCTTTAAAAAAGGAGGAGCTTACTGGAGGTTGTCTTGATCAATACGATGCTCCCTT